>MAXT01000355.1 GCA_001751225.1 Desulfuromonadales bacterium C00003107
CAATCCGGGGTCGTTGACTGGATTATAAAATTGTCTAAAAATTAAGTTGTCGCGACACTACCCCATGGACTGATAGATATTCCATACACCAGTCGCTATAAACTCGACCGCGATAGCCCCCAATAATAATCCCATAACACGTGTTATCACCAGAGAGCCAGTAACTCCCAGCATCCTATGGATCTCATTTGCAAATCTGAATATGACATAAGATATGATAAAAGTTAAGAATATGGCTAATAGTACCATCGTTTTTAGTTCCAGCGTTTCACCTGTTCTTATGATCACTATTACAGTTGTGATGGTAGCCGGACCTGTCAATAGCGGCATAGCAAGCGGGCAAATCGATATATCCTCTCTCATAGAAGCGTCTCTTATCTCTTCTTTGGTCACCCTCTGGCGTGAGACTCTTACATGCAGCATGTACAGCGCAACCATGAAGAGTAACGCGCCTCCTGCAACCCTTAGACAGTCCACGGTAATGCCAAAAAATCTTAATATCAGCTCTCCGGATATGGCAAAAAGAACTGCCATACCACATGCGACCACAATCCACGGAATCGGTCCTCAGAAGTAGCTCAGGAACTTTGCCAGTGGGGAGACTTTCTTTTCAGAAATCTCGTTGTAGCCGATCCTCTGAACACGTTCTTCTGCATCTGAATCGGAGATACCATCTTGTTGTGATTCAAGTTTCTTAAAGAGATCGCCTATGGATGTCCTTTTTGCATCTTCAGTGCTGATAAAATCATGTTCCATCACATCGCCCTGTTTTATTTCCTGTTTTCCTTCTCTTCCATCTCCAAAACCCTGAGTGTGATCTTCATCACCGAGTCAGGGTTGAGAGAGATGGAATCGATCCCTTCATTCACCAGAAACTCTGCAAACTCAGGATAATCGCTCGGCGCCTGCCCGCAAAGCCCGCTGTGCCGGTTGTTTCTCCTGGCGCCCTGAACCGCCATAGAGATCATCTTCATAACCCCTGAATCCTGCTCGTCAAAGTCATGAGCCAGCAGTTCCGAGTCACGGTCAACCCCGAGGACGAGCTGGGTCAGGTCATTGGAACCGATCGAAAAGCCATCGAATAATTTGCTGAATTCATCGATCAATATGACATTGTTTGGTATCTCGCACATCACATAGACCAAAAGTCCGTTTTCTCCCCTTTTCAAGCCGTTTTTAGCCATCTCATCCAGAACTTTTTCGGCTTCATCGATCCGCCTGCAGAACGGGATCATGATCACGAGATTGGTCAGTCCCATCTCTTCCCGAACCCGTTTCATCGCCCTGCACTCAAGCGCAAAGCCTTCCCTGTACCGCTCGTCATAGTAACGGGATGCCCCGCGAAAACCGATCATTGGATTGTCTTCCTCTGGCTCGAAGTACGCTCCTCCGATGAGACTTGCATATTCATTCGTCTTGAAGTCACTCATCCGCACAATGACCGGTTTCGGATAGAACGCTGCCGCAATCGTACCCGCACCCTCTGACAGTTTCTCTACAAAGTAGTCCCCTCGGTCCTCATAACCGGATGCGAGTTCATATATTTGGTTCCTCACCGCTTCATCGGTTATTCGTTCCGGATGGATGAGAGCCATAGGATTGACTTTTATGTAGCTGTTGATGATGAACTGCATGCGTGCGAGACCCACACCGTCATTTGGGATCATCGAGAGGGAGAACGCCTCTTCCGGATTTCCAAGATTCATCATAATCTTTGTTTCCGGTCGCTTTGCATCAGAAACGCTGATTTTTTCGACATGAAACGGAAGTATCCCTTCGTACACCATGCCGTCGTCTCCTTCTGCGCAGCTCACTGTCAGTTCCTGACCGGTATGAATCTTCTCGGTAGCATCGATAGTCCCGACCACTGCAGGGATGCCANNTCGATGGTCCCTACCACAGCAGGGATGCCAAGTTCACGGCTGATGATGGCTGCATGGCAGGTTCTTCCGCCTCTGTTCGTCACGATAGCGGCAGCGGTCTTCATCACAGGCTCCCAGTCAGGTGTGGTCGTATCCGCCACAAGCACTTCGCCAGGTTTGAAATCACCCAAATGTTCGCTGTCGCGGATAACGTGTATCTTGCCT
>MAXT01000356.1:0-3508 GCA_001751225.1 Desulfuromonadales bacterium C00003107
ATGGAATGTCGACTGTGGGCCGAAGCACCGGTGGCGATTGCCAACGGCACGCAGCCCAAAACGAAAGAGAAGGAAGTCATGCAGATTGGCCGCAATCGAAGTCGGGCCGCCTCCACTGCTGCATCGAAAGCAGATAGGCCCTCCTGGCGCTTGAGTACCGCAAATTCAACGATGAGGATGGCGTTCTTGGCCGCCAGGGCGATCAAGGTAACCAAGCCGATCTGGAAATAGATGTCGTTCTCGATGCCACGCAGCCAGATCAGACCGAGGGCACCGAACAGGGCAAAGGGGATGGCGAGAATGACGGCCAAGGGTAGCGACCAGGCCTCATACTGAGCAGCCAGGATCAAAAAGACCAGAATCATGCCAAAGACGAAGACCAGCATCGAGGAACTCCCAGCTTTCTTTTCCTCATAAGCCTGACCCGACCAGGTAAAGGCATAATCGGCCGACAACACTTCGCCGGCCACCTCCTCCATAGCCGCCAGTGCTTGCCCCGAGCTGAAACCTGGCGCCGGATTTCCCGTCACCTTGGCCGCGGGAAAGTTATTGAAGCGGGTTACCAAATCGGGACCCGGATGATAGCGGGTAGTAACCACCGACTTGAGAGGCAGCATCTTACCGTTGCGGTTGCGCACATAGACGTGCTCGATATCTTCCGGACGGGATCGGTATTCCCCCTCGGCCTGGATGATCACCTGCCAGAGGCGGCTGAATTTGTTGAACTGGCTGACATAGAGAGAGCCAAACAGGGTCTGCAGAGCCTCAAATACCTCAGAAATAGGGACTCCTAGACTCTCGGCCTTCTCCCGATCGACATCGACCCGCATCTGCCGGTTGCTGCCCTGAATGGTGGAAGCTAGCCCCGCCAGAACCGGCCGTTTCTGCGCCTCGGCGATAAAGGCGCGAGTCATCTCTTCAAGCTGGGCATAAGTGCCAGAGCCTCGGCTTTGTATCCAGAATTCGAAGCCCCCGGTGGTGCCCAGGCCGGGAATAGCCGGCGGGTTGAGGGGCAGAGCGATGCCTTCTTTGATTTGGGACATCGCCATGCCGACCTGCTGAATTACGGCCGGCGCCTCCAGATCGCGACTGCCCCGCTCCGAATAGTCCTTGAGAGAGACGAAAGCCACCCCGGCATTACCTTTGTTCTGGCTGTCAATCAGGCTATAGCCAGAAAACTCTGCTACATCCTGCACCGCCGGATGATCGGCAAAGTCTTTGGCCACCTGCCCCGCTACTTTTTCAGTGCGGTCAAGACTGGCTGCATCGGGCAGAAAATAGGCACCGAATACATAGCCTTGGTCCTCTTCCGGTACAAAACTGGTCGGAACAATCCGAAACAGGCTCCAGACTGCAAACATCAAGACACAGAAAATGGCCATGGAAAAGAACGCCCCACGCATCGTTCCCCGAACCCCTTTGGCGTAGAGGTTGGTAAGCCGGTCAAAAGCGGCGTCAAACCAGCGAAAGCCGATCCACTTCTGGCCTTTGGCGGGTTTTAGCAGCAAGGCCACCAGGGCCGGCGACAGGGTCAGGGCGACGAGGGTGGAAATCAGTACCGAAATGGCAATGGTGATAGCAAACTGTTTGTAGAGCTGACCGGTGATACCGCCCAGGAAAGCCACGGGGATGAAAACCGCCAGCACCACCAGTGTGGTGGCGACGATCGGCCCAGTCACCTCGTCCATGGCACGCTTGGCAGCTTCCCGGGCTGGCAGGCCGAATTTGGTCATGTTGCGCTCGACATTTTCGACCACCACGATAGCGTCATCGACAACCACCCCAATAGCCAGCACCAGACCAAAAAGTGTCAGCATATTGATGGAGAAACCGAACAGCTGCATGCCGATAAAGGTGCCGATGATGGAGACCGGGATGGCGACCACCGGGATGAGGGTCGCGCGCAGGCTCTGAATGAAGATGAACACCACCAATACCACTAGCAAACAGGCTAGATAAAAAGTCTTGATGACTTCCTTGATCGAAGCCTGCACGAACTTGGTAGTATCGAGGGAAATCCGATAGTCTAAACCATCGGGAAAGTTCTGTTTCAGCTCCTTCAGGGTTTGGGTTACCTGTTCGGATACCGCCAGAGCGTTGGCCCCTGGTTGCTGATAGATAGCGATCAGGGTGGCCTTCTTACCGTTGTACTTGGTACGCAATGAATAGTCCTTGGAACCCAGTTCGGCCCGGCCGACGTCCTTGAAACGCACCAGCGCCGCCCCCTCGCCACCAGCCCGAAGGATGATGTTGTCGAATTCATCCGGGGTGGTCAGGCGACCCTTGGTGGTAACCGGAAAGGTCTGTTCCACCGTCCGGTTGATGGGAGATTGGCCGATGCGGCCCACGGCATACTGCTCATTCTGCAGGTTTACCGCTTGGGTGATGTCGCCAGCGGTAATGCCGAGCTGCGCCATGCGATCCGGTTTAACCCATAAGCGCATGGCATAATCGGGTACCCCAAGGATGCTCGCCTGATTGGCGCCGGGGATGCGTTTGAGGGCGTCGAGCACGTAGAGATTGGTGTAATTGCCCACATAGGTTTCGTCGTAGCGGTCTTCAGGGGAATAAACGGCCACGATCATCAGAAAGGTACTCGATTTCTTCTGGATCGACACCCCCTGCTGAGCCACCGCCTGAGGCAGTTGAGGCAGGGCCAGGTTGACCCGGTTCTGCACATCGACCTGAGCGAGATCCGGATCGGTTCCGATCTCAAAAAAGACATTGAGGCTCATGTTACCGGTCGAGCTGGTGGTGGAATACATATAGAGCATGTTATCGGCACCGTTGACCTGCAGCTCGATGGGGGCGGCGACACTCTGCGAGACGACCTCGGCGCTGGCTCCCGGATAGGTGGCGCTGACCGTGATCTGTACCGGTGTAATTTCGGGATACTGGGCGATGGGCAAGTTGGCCATAGACACCAGCCCGGCCAGTACGATGATGATCGAAAGCACGGAGGCAAAAATCGGCCGATCGATAAAAAAATGAGAGATCATCGCTGACCCTCCACCGCATCGGCGGCGGGCGAGGCCCCGTTCTGCTCTTCGGCCAGGCTCTGCACAACACCCTCAAGCCGGCGGAGACGTTCTTCAAGTTGAGCCTGTTCGTCCCCTTTGACGGGCTCCGGGGCGGATGAATCGTTTGGAGCCGCATCAGAGTTACCACCATTTTCCGCTTCGCTCACCTGTACTGCCACACCGGGCCGCAGCTTCATGACCCCGTCAACCACCACCAGGTCGCCAGCCTTAAGGCCCTTGTCGATGAACCACTGGTCGTGGTACCAGCGGCCAGCCACCACGGCCCGCAGCGCCGCTTTCTGCTCAGCATTGACCACCCAGACAAAAGACCCTTTGGCACCCTCCATAACCGCCCGTTGCGGAACCAGCACCGCCTGCGGCTGCAGAGCGCCCAGTACACGCACCCGCACAAACTGGCCGGGGCGCAACTGACCATTGGGGTTAGCAAGTTGCGCCCGCACCAGAAAAGTGCCGGTCTCAGTGCTCAG
>MAXT01000356.1:3648-4608 GCA_001751225.1 Desulfuromonadales bacterium C00003107
CTACCTTCCTGTTGCGCTGTCTTGCTGGCCAGACCAGTTACCGGTGACTTGATAGTGGTATAACCAAGATTGAGTTCAGCGACACGCACCGCCCCCTGGGCGGTGAGCACCGCGGCGCGGGCAGCCTTTTCGTTACCCGAGGCATCATCGAGGTCCTTTTGGCTGACAGCATTGCGAGCGGCCAAGGGTTTGATCCGGCGCAGATTGGCCACGGCGGTCTCCAGACGAGCCTGCTGTAGAGCCAACTCACCGCGGGCCTGCTGCAGGGCGGCATCGAAAGGCTTGGAGTCCATGCGGAACAACACTTGGTCCTGTTGCACCAGCGTCCCTTCTTTATAGGCGATCTCCTCCAAAAAACCTTCGACCCGGGCCCGAATCTCCACCTGGCGGGAACTTTCGGTCTGACCGACGAACTTGAGAACAATGGGGGTATCGGCGGGGACGACACGCTGGGCAGTCACTGCCACCGCCTGCGCAACCGCCGGCGGCTGTTCCTGCTGACTGCAGCCGCAGAAAAGCAGGGCGGCCAGTCCAAGCACAAAAACATTAAGTTTCCAACGTATAGCCTTTGGGTAAGTGGCCATGAGTACCTCCTCTTGAGACAAGCCCTGCGCGGGCGATAAGAATCTGCCCCTCGTGCAAACGGTACCCTGACTTTGGCCCGACACATGCCACTTGGGAAGAGTTTTCCTAATTAATGTAACTATAACGAAAAAACCAATGAGAACAAGCGGATCAGCTTCACGAATATTTAAATTAGTCATTTATTCCCTTGAGATGGAAGAACCCTACCTCTGCCCGACATCACCACAATCCGACCATGGCCAGATCACTGTTTGGATCAAAAGCCCCTGGGGACGATATGTACCTGCAGGTCTTGAACAATTGCTGTTTTCCGATAATTGTTTAAGAAGTGACAACATGAAGGCTTGTACTGAATAACAGCCAAAGGGCTGAAAT
>MAXT01000357.1 GCA_001751225.1 Desulfuromonadales bacterium C00003107
CATTTGTTAGTTCCTTTGTTTGAAAGAGGATTTCAGTTATCATGTTACCGGTTCCCCGACCCTGGCCATCGCCTACCTTCCTTGCATATTCAGGCTCAGGAGCATAGCTCAAGGCCTCGGATACTCCACGGAATGGGCGAAGAGGGCGGGGAGCCAATCTACGATCAAGCTCAAGGCTTCAGGGCGGAACGGCTTCCCCGGCAACTTTTTGTCGACATCCTACATCGACATGAATGAAAAATCCTTACTCTGATTTGCTTTGGAACTAACATACAAGGGCGGACTTTTTGCGACGCCATCAATATTACACCGGCAGCGACGCTTTAAACAGCCCGCCGCTGCCGGAAGATCAGAGCCAGTCCGCAGAAAAAGCCCCCTGCAGAAAGTTATTTTATTTACGCTGCCAGGCGCCGTCGCGGCCCTGCAAATACCAGCCGGCCGGGGCCTGCTGCCGCCAGGAATCGGCAAAAATAGCCTTTACCTCGTCGGCCTTATCGGGAAAATCGTTGGCACGAGCGATCTCTCGGTAGAGCCGCAGACGATCTCTGTTTTCCTCCTCGACCAGCCGCTTAGCCTGGCCACGGGAGCGAAGGTTCAGACCGGCCAGATCACGAATGGCCAGCAGGCCATCGGCATCGAGACCGACCTGCCCGCCCTGCAGCAGGGGCTGCAAATCTGCCGTTCGCTCCTTCATCGCCTGTTTGATAGCGCGAATTTCCGGGGTGCTGACATCGATGTCCTGAGCGGCATAGACGGTTGCTGGCCCCAGCAACCGCAACCAACTACCGAGATCCGGAGCCGGCTTGGCTTCTGGCTGCGTCTCGGCGGGTTGGTCGTTGGGCTCACCCCAGACCTCGTTGACGATGCGATCAGCTGCGTTGCGCACCTCTTCGGCCGGAAAGTAGATATTGATGGTAACGCAGGACAGCAGGGCACAGACAGCCGTTACAGAAAAGATCCAGCTGAGTTTTTTCATTGCGTTTCTCCCCTCGGTTAGCAGTTTGGCCAAAATTTTAGTTTTCACTATAAACCCGGTGTCAGGCAAAATCAATCGGCCCGCTCGATCCGCTGCAAACGTTTGAGCATCTGCGAAAAAGAAACGGCCGATGGCGGAGCGACAATGTCGATTTTAGGTGGCAGGGCACCACCATAGATCAGATAACGGTCCGTATCGGAGCGAGCGACACCTCGCAGGTGGAACACATCCCGTTCCAGCTCGCAAGCAATGCCGATCTTACGATAGCGATAAAAATCGATGAAGCGATAGAGACCCCGCGACAGGGCCGCCGAAAGTCCGCCCTGGCTGAGAATAGACAGGTTGTTCAAGGCCTTGACGCTGATATTGCGGCGCCCCTCGAGGCGACTTTCCACCAGGGCTGAGAACTTAGCCGGCGTGGTGCCGAACAGCCGCAGATCGTGAAGGTAGCCGTCGACGATGCCGTTCATTGCACCAAAAGAGTAGGTTTGGGTTAGCTGATAGAGGTCGATGGCCTCAAAATCGATATCGGCGGTAAGTTGCGGATAACTGAGATTCGAGATGTCGAGACCGATCTGACCGATGCGAATGCTACCGCCAAAGGCATCGATGCGCGCCTCACCTGCAGAACTGAGCAGTCCCCCCTGATAACGGATACGGCCGAGATCGGCATCGAGTCGGCCCGTCATGGTCGCCAGGCCAAGTTCGCCGGTCAACTGTTCCAGATCGACCCCGTCGATGTTAAAATGACCAGTCACCAACAAGCCTTCCGCCACACGGCCAAGCAACAGATCCGCCACCGTGATATGACCACCGGCCATTTCCAACAGCAGAGGCACCTGAAAGGTAACGCGGTTGCGCTGCGAGACAAACCGTAGTGGTGTCTCGGCCAGCTGCGCCGGTCCCAGGCGCAGTTTCCTGAACTGCAGCTCCCCGGTCCTCGATCGGGCGCCAGCGGTTGGCTGCCCGGCAGGAAAGGCCAGATCAAAGGGGACCCGACCGCACAACCCTTCTAACAACAGATTCGCTGCGGGCCATTCAAAGGACACTTGCCGAGGCAGGATTTCGCCCCGCAACTGCCAGCCACCACGGTTATGCAGATCAAAGTCGGCCTGAAATCCACCGGAAAGATGCGTCTCGGTCAAGGCCGGCTGGCTTTCGGCAAACAGGCTGCCGAACAGATCGGCAGCAGGCCCGGCCAACTCCGGCAAGATCAACCCCCCGGACAGACGAATCTCAGTGGGCGTGATCATTCCGCTGCCCTGCAGGGTCGCGATCTGGCCCAGACTGGCGATCCACTGCTTGACCTGCAGGCCACGAGCGGCGGGGTGCCAACTTAGCTGGGTCTCCAAGCGGGACGGCCAGTTCGCCAGATCGGCATAGTATTGCCCCCACAACGCCTCGGAAACTGTCAAATCGGCCCATAAAGCCGCGTGCAGTGCTTGCCCAGGCCGGCCATTCAACTGACCACGGAGTACGACCCGACCACCGCTCAAACCAGACAGACCATCAGAGGACAGCCACTCCAGGTCTTTCAGCTCCAGGGCAGCGAGTTGTACCTGCCAGCCCCTGGCCTGCCAGGCTCCGGAACCGGCCAGAGCCAAAGTCCCGGACGTCTGCCCCGGGCCCGTCACTTGCGCCGCCACCTTCAGCTTGCCGAGACTCAGACGCCCCTGTTGAAAACGCAGGCTGGTAGTGCCGCTAAGGCTGGCCAAATCCAGTGGGGCCCCAGCCAGACGCCGACCCTTGAAGCGCAGGCTACCCGTCCAAAGACCGTCCGGGTCACGGTTAAGACGCCATCGACTGGTCAGATCGTCGAAGCGCAAGTCAGCCAACGCCATTTGGCGGCTGCCGAGGCTGGCCGAAAGAGCCCATTTGCCTGACAACTGGCGCTCCAACACACCTTGACCGGAAAGTCCGATCAACCCTTGCAGGGCCTGCAATTGCAGAGCAGGCCCTAGCAACGGCCGCCAGTGGGACCAATCCGAAGAGAACATTTGTAGTTCCAGCCGATCGGACCGGCCCTTGAGCTGCATCCGGGTCTGGCCCGTCCAGCCTGCAGCGGTGGAGTGCAGCTCCGCCCGCAACCGTAGGGAGGCCAGATCGAGTAGATATTGTTTACTCTTGGGTCGTCCAGGCAGACCGTTCAGCTCGATCTGCACCTGTCCCCCATCTTTTTGAACGGAAAAATCGGCCACCATACTTAAACCGCCGACCAGCGACAGCTCCGGCCCGCCGAGCAGTTGCCTGTTGAGCCGACCGGGCTCGTCCACCTGTAATACCAATCGGCCCTGCAGCACTCCTGCGGCCCAACTTCCGGACAACTCGCCGGGGTTGTCCCCGGCCAGGCGAAAGGTTCCCTGCCCCCGCCAGCCGCTCTCTGCTGCGCCCAACGTGAAATCAAGCTGGTTAAACGGAATGGTCAGCGAGCCTTTTTGAATCTGTCCCGCGGCCATTCGCAAAAAAAGATTTGGCCCTTTTTGTTCGGCCAATTCAAAAGCCAGCTCCGCATCCTGCAGGGCAAAGTCCCAATCGGCTGGCAGAATCGAAGGCAGCTGCAAACCGGAGCGCAGCTGCTCAAAAGAGGTTCGATCGAAATGGGCCAGACGAATGCGGCCACGACCATCCACCGAGCCGTCCGCGGGTACCGACAGGACCAGGTCTTCGGCCAACAGTGGGCTGCCAGCCCAGCTGAAACGTTGCAAGGTCAATTGCAGCCCCTGTCGCCAATCGGCCTGCCCGGCAAGCTGCAGAGGGATACCCTCATCGTCACCCAGCATCGCTTGCAACAGAAAGTGGTAACGACCTTCCTCGCGCAGCTCGACATCGACCTGCCGAAAACTCAGCAAACGCTCGGCGAGGTGGTAATCGATACGACCGTTTCGCACTCTGAGACGGCCGATGTTAAAGGGAAGGTGGGCAGGAAAACCGTCGTCAGTGGGCGGCGACGGGGTTGGTGCGTGCAGCAGCAAGGAGGGAGAATCGATCTCGAGAGCCGTGAGATGCCGGTGCAGCAAATCCTTCAGCCCAAGTTTTAGGCGCATTTGCGGCACCTCGACCCGATAATAATCGGGACGTTGCAGATGCAGTGCATCGATTTGCAGTACGCCTTGTTGCCAACTCAAGCGGCCGATGGCCACCTCGGCCGATAATTTCTCAGCAGCCAGAGCGGCCAAACGGGGGCGCAGCAGATCATTGAGCAGGGGCTCGGAAAAGGCATAGATCCCCGCCAGCAACGCCACAAATAGTAGCGCCAGCGTGCTCAACAGATATCGACAGCGGATCCGTTTCATAGGCGAACCGGACCGACAGGCCATTGCACAACAGCCCGATAAGGGTCCATGAAGAAGTGGTCAAACCGGCCAAAGAGTTCTTAATCGCTGATTTAATTGTACAGGGTCCGGGAACATCTTGCTGTTGGGTTATTCACCTTTCCCGACCGAGGAGCCTTTTAGTGAGCTTCGCGCCAGTTGCGGCCAGTACCTATATCCACCAGCAGCGGCACCGCCAGGCTGACTGCACCTTCCATCTCTTCTCGTACCAGGGCCCGCAAGATCTCTAATTCCCCTTCGGGAACATCAAAGACCAGCTCATCATGAACCTGCAGAACCATACGGGCCTGCAACTTCTCCTGCTGCAAACGGCGGGAGATGGCGACCATGGCAACCTTGATGATGTCGGCGGCGGAGCCCTGAATAGGATAGTTGATAGCGTTGCGCTCGGCGTATCCTCGCACCGCACCGTTACGGCTGTTGATTTCGGCTACCGAACAGCGACGACCGAAGAGGGTGCACACATACCCCTGTTGCCGTCCTTCTTCCTTCTTCGCCTCCATGAATTCCAGCACCTTGGGATAGCGGGCGAAGTAGCTGTCGATATATTCCTGAGCTTCTTTGCGGCCAATATTCAGAGCCTTGGCCAGGCCGAAGGCGCTCATACCGTAGAGAACACCAAAGTTGATGGTCTTGGCACTGCGGCGCATCTCCGGCGTGACCAGTTCAAGGAAAACACCGAAGATCTCACTGGCGGTGCGGGTGTGGATATCCTCGCCTTGGGCAAAACTCTCCTTGAGGGCCGGTTCATCGGCCATATGGGCCAGAATGCGCAATTCAACCTGCGAATAGTCGGCGGCCAGCAACAGGTTGCCCTCCGCCGGCACGAAAGCTTCGCGAATCCGCCGTCCCTCTTCGCTGCGAATGGGAATATTCTGCAGATTCGGCTCACTGGAAGAGAGCCGACCGGTAGCGGTCACTGCCTGATTGAATGAGGTATGGATACGCCCGGTATCGGGATGGACCAGCTTGGGTAAGGCATCGCAGTAGGTGCTCTTAAGTTTGGCCAAAGAGCGGTACTCAAGAATACGGGCGGCGATGTTATGCTCTTCGGCCAGCTTGGTCAACACCTCCACATCCGTCGACCAGCCGGTCTTGGTCTTCTTACCGCGGGGCAGATTGAGCCGTTCGAAGAGTACCTCGCCGAGTTGCTTAGGCGAAGCAACATTGAAGGGGCCGCCAGCTATGCGGTAAATCTCCTCTTCCAGCAAACGCATTTTGCCTTCCATCTCTTTGGACAAACCACCCAGAAACGCGCTGTCGATACGGATACCGGCCCATTCCATATCGGCCAACACCGCCAGCAGCGGCATCTCCACCTCGTCGAAAAGCTGTTGTTGCTCGGCTTCAACCAACTGCGGCGCCAGCTTTTGCTGCAGGCGCAGGGTGATATCGGCGTCTTCGGTGGCGTAGGTCAGAGCTTTTTCAACCTCGACCTCCTCAAAACCGATGCGATTGCGGCCACTACCACAGACCTCGCTGTAGCTGATGGTCCGATAGCCGAGCAGGTCGCCGGCCAGATTATCCAAAGAATGGGACTTGGTAGCCGGATTGGCCAGGTAGGAAGCAAGCATGGTATCGAAGCTCAGTCCGGCTACCTCGAGCCCGGCCCGACGCAGCACCAGCAGGTCGTACTTGCCGTTTTGTGCCACCTTGGCCCGCTGAGCATCGCCCAGCAGTGGCCGCAGCTTGTCTAAAACCATCTGGCAATCGAGCTGCTCAGGCGCGCCGAGGTAACGATGGCCCACCGGAATGTACCAGCCCTGCTCCGCTTCAATGGCAAAGGACAGACCGACCAGGTCGGCCCGCAACGGATCGAGAGAGGTGGTCTCCGTATCAAAGGCAACCTGTTCGGCTTTCTGCAACGCCTCCAGCATATCGTCCAACTCGGCTTCGCTCAGCACCAGGCGATAGCCTTCGCCACTGGCGCGCTGATCGCTGGAAAACTCCTGCAGCAGCTTATGGAATTCCAGTTCCTTGAACAGGTCAGTCAGTTTCTTTCGGTCTGGCTCGCTGAGCTTGAACTGCTCATAGTCAATATCCATCTCCAGATCGTCGATCAGGGTTACCAACTGTTTCGACAACCGGGCCTGATCCCCGAACTGGCGCAGATTCTCCTGGCGCTTCTTGCCCGACACCTGATCGATATTGGCCAGCAGGTTCTCTACCGAGCCGAAATCCTGAATCAGCTGCTTAGCGGTCTTCTCGCCGATGCCCGGCACCCCCGGCACGTTGTCGGAGCTGTCGCCAGCCAGGGCCTGCACCTCGATCACCTTATCCGGCGTGCCGCCGAAGCGCTCGGCGACTTCGGCCAACCCAACGACTTGATCCTTCATGGTATCGAGCAGCCGAATCCGCTCGTCAACAACCTGCATCAGGTCCTTATCACCAGTGACGACGGTCACCTCCATGCCCTCGGCGGCAAAACGCCGAGCCAAGGTGGCGAGAATGTCGTCAGCTTCATAGCCGACCAGTTCCAGAGCCGGCATATTGAAGGCCTGCACCAGTTCCTTGATCAGGGGAATCTGCGGCCGTAGATCTTCAGGCATAGCAGACCGGTTGGCCTTATACTCAGGATAGAGCTCTTTGCGGAAAGTCGGACCCTTGGCATCGAAAATCACCGCCAGGTGATCGGGCCGTTCCTCCCGTACCACCTTGAGCAGCATGTTGGTGAAGCCGAGCACGGCATTGGTGGCCAATCCCTTGGAATTAGACAACTGACGTATAGCGTAATAGGCCCTATAGATGTAGGACGAACCGTCGATAAGATAAAGGCGTTGAGCCTGGTCGGTCATGAATCCCTCCGGTGGATAAAAATTCTGGCGCACATTATTCCACAGCCGCGGCAAAATACCAAGCAAGCACACCGCATCTTCAATGTTTACCCTTCTAAAGCCGAGAGAAAGACTTTTTGCCCAAACTAGACACCTCTCCATGGCACTCTCAACCCATTAGATTACTCGTAAACCCGGGTTTTGTTTGCAAGTAAGCCGGCAAAATGGTAAATCTCACAGTTCACATTCAGAGGATAATAATTATAAAGGGAATTAATACCTGCATAGAATAAGAGTAATCTGCTTACCGCTGTTCTATTGCTGAAGGATCCGACACGTGAATTACAAATTTTTTTGTGTATTGCTTCTATTTATGCTTGGGATTTTCTCTATTCAGGAAAGTGCCTGCGAAGCTCAAGTTGCCTTTTTTCAGGGGGCTGAACTGTATTTGGGCAGCGGCTATCGCAGCGGCGAACTGGACTGGAACATTGCCGGCGATAGCAGTGGCAGCAATCCCGATGTGCTTTCCGAACTCGAATGGAAAGAGCTGGATATATTTCAAACCAAGGCCGATGGCCAAGTCTGGTTCGGGTCGGCAAAATGGCCCAATGTCTCCCTGTGCATAAAGGGTTCTGCTGCCTACGGCTGGGTTATCGACGGCAACAACCGGGACAGCGACTATGCCGGCGACCATCGGACCCTGGAGTTTTCCCGTTCGGAAAATAACGGCGAAGGGGGCAACCTTCTTGACCTGTCCATCGCTGCCGGCCCCCAGTTCAAGTTGTTGCAGGGAAAACTGGCTATAGCTCTTCTGGCCGGCTGGTCCTACCATGAGCAGAACCTGGAAATCAGCGATGGGCAACAGACGATTGCAGCAGACCCAAACGATTTGGGCCCCTTCCCTGGGCTCGACAGCAGCTACGACACCAAGTGGTGGGGGCCTTGGCTTGGCACCGACCTGAACTGGCAAGTGAACGAACGGGTTAGCCTGAGCGGGGCCTTCGCCTGGCACTTTGCCAACTACGAAGCCAAAGCCGACTGGAACCTACGGGACGATCTGGCCCACCCCGTCAGCTTTCGTCACTATGCCGACGGCTACGGCCTGACCCTGGGACTGGGGCTTGAATATCAGCTAAGCAGCACTTGGCTGCTCAAACTCAGCTACGACTATCAGAACTGGCAGGCCGATGACGGAAGTAGCTATTCGTATGCAGCTAGCGGCGGCAGTGGCCGAACCCGTCTCAACGAAGTGAACTGGCGCTCCCACTCGGCACTGCTCAGCCTGGGATATCAGTTTTAGCTGATAGCGCATTCAATCTTTCGTAAGTGCAGAAACTCAACGCCACGTATTGGAATTTGGTTCTTTTTACTATTTTGTCCTTCAAGCGATTGAATTAGCAAGTATACTTGATAGGGTCAAAATCAATCACGTTATCGATAACCTTCGAACAAAAAGGGTTGCGCAGGCCAACCGATACCTGATCGTGCCTGACCATTGCCATGCTGGCCAATGTACACAAATATTTCTGGATCTGCTATCTGTTGCTACCGGTCCTGCTCGGCGCTGCTATTGGCCATTTGGCCGCGGTTGGTACCGATATCTGGCTAGCTAAGCCCCTATCCAGCGCTTGGGAAAAAAATATCAAGCCAGTGCCTAAGGTGACAAGCCTGCCTCTGAGCACCTATGAATTGATCCTGCAACGTAATATTTTCGACTCACGCGGGCCAGCAACAGGGTCATTGCAGGCGGCCGCTTTGGCCGGTTCGACAGAGGCCACCGCCCGCAGCACTAACCTGGTGCTGTTAGGCACTATGGTTGCGGGAGCTCAATCCTCAGCCTTGCTTTCTATCGAAAAGGAAACAGCCCTACTGCATCTTGATGAAAAACTGCCAGGTGGGGGGCGCATTAAGCAGATCGACCGGCAGCGAGTTCTGATCAGCTGGTCTGACGGCTCGGAACAAGAATTGCTAGTCAGCAATGAGGCACCAGCTATCGGTACCCAAACGACGACCAATAGCGCTCAAGGTATTCGTTCCGCGGGCGAAAACCGTTGGTTAATCAGTCGTAACGAAATAGAAAAGGCCCGGGCTGACCTTAATCAGCTGCTCAAATCGGCGCGTTTGGAACCCAAAATTGTCGGCGGCGTGACCCAGGGATTTCTGGTCCGCATGGTCCGCTCCAATTCGCTTGTAGCAAAACTCGGCATCAAGCGGGGCGATCTGATCAAAGAGGTTAACGGCGTTCCTTTGGATAGCCCGGAAAAAGCATTACAGGTGTTCCAGCAATTGCGGGAAGCTAAAAAGGTCTCCGTCAATCTGCTGCGCAGGGGGAAACCCCTCTCCTACAGCTATGAAGTTGATTAATACAGACTATCCGACCCGGTTATTTCCGGGTACAATTTATATAAATTTAATTTCCCACAAAGGGAAGGAGCCCGATGAAATGTTGCTTCCATCATTGAGGCCAAAAACTGACCGCCCCCGACTGTTTCACGGGTTGTTCCCACTACTGGCAGCAATGCTGGTAAGCCTGGCGATGCTGCAACCGCTGACGGCCTGCGCCGAAGAGTTGCCAGCAACCGAGGGGCCAGCCGCTACCCGGGTCGAGAAAGCCCAGGTTAGCCCGAATAGCGTCACCTTGACCACCGACGGCCAAATCGTCAAGTACCGTTACTTCGCCCTGCCCAGCCCACCGCGGCTGGTGGTCGATATCTACGATGTCGAGCCCGCTTTCGATGAGCGGGAATTCCCCATGCAGGGAGCCTTTCGCCAGATGCGGGTGGGTATTTACCCGGACAAAACCCGCTTTGTCTTCGACGCCCCCCGTGCCGTGCCGGAGCATACCGTCGTCTCTACCGGCCAAAGCCTCGAAATCCTCTGGAGCACTGTCAACGGCTCGGCAAATGAATCGCTGGCCATCGATAATACGGTAAAAAAGGACCCCTTTGTCTTACCCGCGGAAGCGATTGTTAACGAACCGGCCACGGTAGCCCGCAACACCACAGCTGCTGCACAGCCAACCAAAGATAGCGGCGTCTCTCTGGATTTTACCGATATCGAACTGGCTGATCTGATCAAAACCATTAGCGAATTAACCGGTCGCAACTTTGTCTATGACGACACCGTCAAGGGCAAGGTCACAGTCATCACTCCGGAACGCATGTCCCGGGACGAAGCCTACCAACTCTTTCTGACGGTCCTCAGCGTCAAAGGCTTCACGGTCATCCCTTCCGGCAAAGTGCATAAGATCATCCGCAACAAGGATGCCAAAGGGTCGAACCTGCCGCTACTGGCCGATGGCCGAAAAACAAGCGGCGAACAGTTCGTCACCCGCCTGGTGCGGCTGCAACATATCGACGCGGAAACCATGGCCAGCCGCGTGCTGGCACCGCTGATCCCGAAAACTGGCAACATTGTTTCCTATCCGCCGGCCAATACCCTGATCATCACTGACAGCGCCGCCAATATCGAGCGCCTGGTAAAAATTATCCATCGCCTGGATGTACCCAGTTCCGTTGATCGCCTGGAAGTCATTACCCTGGAATTCGCCAACGCCGAAGAGATCGCGAAAATCTGTTCAACGGTCCTCAGCCAGACCGGTCCCAAGGCATCCAAAGGTAAAAACGGCAAGTCTACCGATCAGGGAGCCACCAGCCAGGTGCTGGCCTATCCGCGCACCAATTCGTTGCTGGTAATGGCCAGCGAGGAAGATCTGCAGACCGTACGCCAACTGGTCAGCCGCCTCGACCAGAAACCGATCCAGGACCGCTCGCCTATCAACGTCTACTACCTGGAAAACGCCGATGCCGAAAAGCTAGCAGAAACGCTCACCCACATCGTTGCCGGCAAAAAAGGGGTGGCTCGCAACGGCGGTAGGCAGTTGGGTTTCACCTCCTTGAGTGAAGATATCAGCATCACCGCCGACAAGCCAACCAACGCCCTGATCATCAACGGCAGCCCGGAGAACTACGAGCAGGTGCGGGAGATCATCGCCCAACTCGACATTAAACGTAAACAAGTCTATGTAGAAACCCTGATCCTTGAACTCTCCATGGATGCCACCAAGCAGCTCGGTGCTTCCTTGCAGGGGGCCTTTGAAGTGGGCGACGGCATTGTGAACATCAGCACCAACCAGGGCCTCGGCCCGGCTTCCTTGAGCGATTTCAGCGCAACTTCCGAAGACAACAGCACCCCGACCCTGCTCGGCAAGGCTATCGATGGTATCCTGCTCGGCGGCCTGTTCAACCCGATCACCGTAACAGGTGCGGACGGCGCTGACATCACCATACCGGCTTTCTCCGCCCTCATAGACGCGTCGAAGACCAACAGCGACGTCAACATCCTCTCGGCACCGCGCCTGCTGACCTCGGACAACGAAGAGGCAGAGATTATTGTCGGTGCCAACGTGCCGATCATCACCGAGCGCCTGACCGACACCGGCAGCGAGGGCCTCGCCCAGGCAGTTTCGGTTGAGCGTCAGGACGTCGCCCTGACTCTGCGTTTCACCCCGCAGATCACCGCAGGCAACTTGGTGCGACTCAACGTCTTTCAAGAAATCACCGGCATCGCCCAGACTCAGATCGGCGATGTCGATTCGATCGGACCGACCCTGACCAAACGGTTGCTACGCAACACGGTACTGGCCGAAGACGGTCAGACCGTCGTCCTCGGCGGCCTGATCCGCAGCGACGTTCAAGATATCGTGAGCAAAGTTCCACTGCTCGGCGATATTCCGGGTCTCGGCTGGCTCTTCAAGCACACCAGCAAGATCGAGAGTAAAATCAACCTGCTAATCTTTATCACCCCACGCATCATCAAGGACAGGGACGCCCTGGCCGCCGTAACCCGCCGCAGCAGCCGGGC
>MAXT01000358.1:0-3737 GCA_001751225.1 Desulfuromonadales bacterium C00003107
TTGAGCTGATAACGCCGCACTGCCGCATTGTGTTCGCGCAGGGTGTTGGAAAACTGGTGGTTGCCGTCGCCGCGGGCGACGAAATAAAGGTAGTTCACCCCTGCCGGATTGGCGGCGGCCTGCAGGGCGGCGCGGCCCGGGCTGGCGATAGGGCCGGGCGGCAGGCCGGGAACTCGATAGGTGTTGTAGGGGGTGATTTCCCGCAAATGACGGCGGGTGAGGTTACCGTCAAAATTCTTGACGCCGTAGATGACCGTCGGGTCCGCCTGCAGGGCTATGCCCCGCCGTAGACGGTTATGAAAGGCCGCCGAAATCAGGGGCATCTCGCTGTTATTGCCGGCTTCTTTTTGGATGATAGATGCCAGGGTTAGCAGCTGATGGCGATTGAGGTTCTGTTCTTTGGCCTTGGCCAAAAGGGCAGGAGTCAGTTCTGTCAGGCACTGATTTACCATGGCTTGAATTAACTGCCGGCTGTTGGTGCGGCTGTCAAAGGTGTAAGTTTCCGGAAACAGATAGCCCTCCAAGGATGCGGCCTTGATGCCCAATTCACGGATCAGAGCGGCGTCGTCAGTCAGGGGCAGGAAGGCTGCAGCGTCTTGAAAATCACTATGTTGCAGCCGTTCGGAGATTTCTTTGAGGGAAAAACCTTCTGGGATGGTCAGACGGTGGAGTTCAACATCGCCCGCTATCAGGCGATCAAGAATTTGTCCTGGAGTGGCCGGCTCGGAAAAATGATAGTCGCCGGCCTGGATGGCTGTGGCATCACCGCGCAGACGGGCCAACACCTTGAAGCCGATAATGTTGGAAACTACCTCGGCTTGTTTCAGCTTTTGAGTCACTGAGCCGAAAGAGCTCCCTCGCGCTATGCTGATTGTGATCGGCGCAGGGGGAGAGATGGCCTGTCGCAGAAAAAGGGCATAGGCTCCGCAACAGATCAGCAAAGGCAAAAGCGCCAGAGCAACTATGCAAAAGAGTAGGCAACGTTTCATCAGGCTTTGAATTTATTCTCTGTGCCCTGGAACAGGCGTTGGACATTGGCACGGTGGCGCAGAATGACAATACTGCTGATCACCAAGGTGGTCAGAAGCAGGGGGAACGATCCTGTGGTGAGCCAGACCAATAGAGGAATGGCCGCAGCAGCGCAGATGGAGCCCAGGGAAATGTAGCGCGTTTTCCACACCAAACCGGCGAAGATCAGAAAGGCAACGAGTACCGCCAATGGTGATAGAACCAAGTAGACGCCGAGAGCGGTGGCCACTCCTTTGCCCCCCTTGAAACCGAGATAGACCGGAAAACAGTGGCCGAGAAAGGCCGCTACAGCTACCGCGCCAGCATGAATAGGGTCGTAGCCGAGTAGGGTGATGGCAGCTAAGACCGGTAGCGCCCCTTTCAGAGCGTCGCCGATCAGGGTCAATACGCCGAGTTTTCGGCCGCCGCTGCGATAGACGTTGGTGGCGCCGATGTTGCCGCTACCGGTCTGGCGGATGTCACCGCCACCGGTCAAATGAGTTAGAAGTAGACCGGTTGGAATGGCACCAATCAGGTAGGCGGCGAGCAGTACGAGTGCAAAGATCATCATGAGATCCCCGTAGAATAACGCTTAAAATACAAAAATGGCCCCCTGTTCCCGAATTTAGTGAAACCCGGTTCAGTCAGGACACTATCTAGTTATGCGGCGAATGATTTTTCGCACGTCCTAGAAGAAAAATCAAGACCTTCCGGCATTGATGGCAGCGCAAAAAAAAAACGCCCAACGGTGTTTATGCTGATTTTAGGATCGCGACACCCCGCTGTCTGCCTTCACCTCTGAAAACCACGAGGCCTTCTAAAGCACAGTTTTTGCTTAACCATCCCTGCCTTTTCCCCGCCGCCCCCATTCAGGTCTCTATAGCCAATCCGGCATTGAGAAAGACGACACCCTTGTTCTGCAGCTAATGTGTACCACTTTACGCTTCTATCCATCCATCAACTGAATCGCTGCCAGAATTCTAGACACTTCCTCACATCCCGGTCGAATGGACCCCCTTTGCCCCACTATTCTCTTTTTGCGACCCGGAGGAGTCCCAGAGCTATTTCTGGGTACAGGTGTCCTGCCAGGCGGGAGTGGTTTTTGAGAAGTTTTGTGTCTAAGGGGATGTGGCGATTAGGAAAAAGCCGGGTGTGATTTGTCGGTGGAGGTTGAGCTCTAAGCGAGGACGAGATGCCAATTGGCGTAAGGAAAGAAGTGCGCGGACCGGAGAAGGACCGGAGACCAAAATGAGAAACCCCGCTTCCGGGCCAGGAAACGGGGCTAAACTCTTAAATAATATCGGAAATAAATGGTCGGGATGACTGGATTCGAACCAGCGGCCCCCTGCTCCCGAAGCAGGTGCGCTACCAGGCTGCGCTACATCCCGATGCTTCCGACAGAGGCAGATTTTTATCATGGGTGTCAGTAAAACGCAACAGGATATTTGCCAAAACCCGCCGGGCAGGTTCTAGGGTAACTCCCTATGAGCTGTTTCTGATTGCGAACGAATTCGTCTGCAATATCGAGGGTTAAACTCCGACCAGATACCTGCGGCCTGCTCCTGCCGTCGGTCGGAATTTCATGATGGACAGACGACTTGAATTGAACGCTGTAATGAAAAAGTGGGTTGCGATCTGGCCGTCAGCTATCGAAATCATTCTCCCTGAGCCGAGGCCTGGTCCTGGTTGGCAGAGCAGTCTTAGCTGCTTCGGCCATGAATGGTTCAGAACGAGACTCGCACCATGGCCCCACCGGGGAAAGGAAGAAGCTGCCAGTGTCGCGCATTTTTGGTCTGTAATCCGACAAACCGACCCTGATAATCACGCAGGTCGGTGCTCGGTTGGGTCGGCTGCGTCCAGATATTCGCTTCCCCCACGGCGATACCCATTGCGGTGGAAATCAGAGCGTCGCCTCCATCACCGAAAGCCAGGATCACTGCGCCCCCAAGCAGGTTGACACCCATAACTTTGAGGTGGGGTTTCCAGGTGGACTTTGCTTGCGCCCGTAGTGCGGTGGCTTGCAGTAGTTCTTCCGCCCGGCCAAGCTTATCGATGGAAGGGGCTTGCATTCCCCTGATTTCCTCGGCTCCGGAGCGTCCTGGCATCGGACGAAGGAGAATGTCAATCAAGCCGCCGGTCGACTTGATGGCCCCGACTACGTAGTTGATGCGGTCATCATTGTTGTCGGCGTCAAGCCAAGCTACGGTCTGTGCCAGACCGCTGACGGCATAAAACCCGGTCCAGCCATTCTGCCAATATTGAGCATGTTGCTTCCCGGCATCGAGCCGTTCTTCAATAAAGCTGAGCCGCAGATCGAGCTCGTTTCCGGCAGTAACTGATGCGGAATCCCTATCGGCTCCTTGCACGACAAATGGAAAAAGCAGCAATGAACCGCAGAACAGCGTTGCCAGTATTTTTGTTAAAGGCATGGAGAATTCCTCCGGGAAAAGAGTGACCTCAGCCAGCGCCAGGTAATGGAAAAGGACACAAAGACCGAGCGTTTTGCCTCGGAACGGTTTGTTCCCTGGGCTCCGTTGCGACTGCTATTAATCAAAGCAGAAATATCAGATTTTACCAGTGGGCCCTCGGGAAAAGTATATTTGCAGGGGTTGTAAAGCTTCGCCACCGGGGGTGGCCTAGGCTGGTTGAAAAGAACTGGTCCACAGCTACAATGACGGCGTAGGGGCTCTCATGATCGTTCATTATTGCGAAAGGAGAACAACATGACG
>MAXT01000358.1:3838-4098 GCA_001751225.1 Desulfuromonadales bacterium C00003107
CACAACTCCGGCACGCTGGTTATAAACCCCCTTGGTGGTGCGGAACTTATGGATGCTAGCGGCAATCTCATCGGCACGCTGGTGTCCCAATCCCCCGCTTCGAGGGGAGCCATCGCGCCGCCTGAAGGGAAGCCGGAAGGAGAAAAATAGGTAGGGACGCAGAGTCTTTGCTAAAGGGGTAGCTGCTGGCTTTTTTAAAACGGCTAAAGTATAGGAAACGCTTAAGAAAAAATGCCACCGGACCGCATAGGGTCCGGTGG
>MAXT01000359.1:0-19333 GCA_001751225.1 Desulfuromonadales bacterium C00003107
TCGCAAAACGGGTACCGGCAAGATTCGGCGCAATAAGGCTTTTACCAGCCATATTTTGACCAAAAAATCGACTAAAAGAAAGCGTGATCTGCGTCGGGCCACCCTGGTGTCCAAGGCAGACGCTGGCAATATTGCCCGTCTCATCCCTTACAAGTAATCGGGGCTGAGAGGGCTTGGCTTAAGACCGAGAACTGAGGGGACAGGTCTCCTCCTTCAGATCCGGCAGCGGTAATACCGCCATATTCAAGCACAACGAAGGAGTAATTCATGCCAAGAGTAAAAAGAGGTTTCAAAGCGAGACGTAGAAGAAATAAGGTTCTCAAACTAGCCAAAGGTTATCGCGGCGCGAGAGGTAAACTCTTTCGTAGCGCTACTGAGGCCGTCGATCGCGGATTGAAATATGCATTTCGCGACCGTAAAGTCAAGAAGCGGGACTTTCGTGCTCTGTGGATTTCGCGTATCAATGCGGCTTCTCGCGAGAATGGCCTGTCCTACAGTCGACTCGTATACGGGTTGAAGCAAGCCGCAATCGGTATTGACCGCAAGATCCTGGCTCAACTTGCCGTTTGCGATCCGGCCGGCTTTACTGCTATCGTCGACAAAGCCAAGGCCCAGATGTAGTAAATTACCAAAAAAAAGAGATGAGGGCCTTCCTCATCTCTTTTTTTTTAGGTTAAAACAATGGAAGCCGCTGGGCTTCCTTTCCTTTTTTACGGACAACGCAACGGGATTGCTATGAAGGAACAACTCGCAGAATTGTTGACGCAGGGACGTGCTGCACTGTTAGCCGCCGATTCTTTGGAGGGGCTACAAGAGGCGCGGGTCGGTTTGCTTGGCAAAAAAGGCTCCATGACTGCCATTATGAAGGGCATGGGCCGGCTTTCTGCTGATGAGAGGCCGATTATTGGTTCCCTGGCCAATACGGTCAAGGTTGAGCTTGAAGGTCTCTTTGAAGAACGGTCCCGGGCTGTTCGCGAATTGGAGTTGCAACAACGACTACGTAGCGAGCGCATTGATGTGACCCTGCCTGGGCGCAGTGTTTCACAAGGTTCTAAGCACCCGATCACCTTGGTTACCGAAGAAATTATAGAAATCTTTTCCTCTCTCGGCTTTGGTGTCGAAGAAGGCCCTGAGGTAGAACAGGATTTTTACAATTTTGAAGCGCTGAATATGCCCAAAGATCATCCTGCTCGCGATATGCAGGATACCTTTTATGTTTCGGATGAGGTGGTGCTGCGTACCCATACTTCGCCGGTACAGATTCGGGCCATGCTAAAGCATGCTCCGCCAGTGCGTGTCATTGCGCCCGGCACTGTCTTTCGCCGCGATTCTGATCTTACCCATACCCCGATGTTCCATCAAATCGAGGGGTTTCTTGTCGATCGGGATATCACCTTCGGTGATCTTAAGGGGGTGCTGACCACCTTTATTGCGCAGTTCTTTGGCAAAGACATCGGTGTGCGCTTCCGGCCATCTTTTTTCCCCTTTACGGAACCGAGCGCTGAAGTTGATATTCAATGTGTTATTTGTGCTGGCAGCGGCTGTCGTGTCTGTAAAAAATCGGGCTGGCTGGAAATCCTCGGTAGCGGTATGATCGATCCGGAAGTTTTCAAGTCGGTCAATTACGATTACCAGAAATACAGCGGGTTTGCCTTTGGTATGGGAATCGAGCGTATTGCCATGCTCAAGTATGGTGTTAATGACCTGCGGTTGTTCTTTGAAAACGATGTCCGCTTTCTGCGGCAATTTTGATCTACTGAATAATCGTTGATAAAACAGCTTGTTGTCTGCTGTAATATGATAAAGGACTTGAATAAATGATCGTATCCTACAACTGGCTTAAGGAATTTGTCGATTTTGATCACCCGCCGGAGGAATTGTCCCATCGTCTGACCATGGCAGGCTTGGAAGTCGATGCCATGGATTACCTCGGGGCGGGACTGGACACGGTTATTGTCGCTCGGCTTGAATCGGTAGAACGACACCCTGACGCAGATCGTTTGACCCTGTGTCAGGTCGCTACTGGCAGAGACACTTTGCCGGTGGTCTGTGGTGCTACCAACCACAAGGTCGGTGACCTGATAGCTTTGGCGCAGGTGGGTAGCGTACTTCCCGGTGATTTTAAGATTAAAAAGGGCAAGATTCGGGGCCAGGTCTCCATGGGTATGCTCTGTTCAGAAAAAGAACTCGGCCTGGCCGAGGAGTCGCCCGGAATCATGATCCTGCCGCCCGGTCTACCGCTGGGGCAACCGGTCTTTGAGGCTCTCGGTCTTAAGGATGTGCGCTTCGAGCTTGGTCTCACTCCCAATCGCCCCGATTGCCTGAGTATTGTCGGAGTGGCCAGGGAGGTTGCAGCCATTGTTGGCCGGCCGTTGCAAGTTGCCCATCAAACGCCCGTCGAAGACGGAGCTCCAAGCAGTGACAGCACCTCTGTTAGTCTCGAAGAAAAGGGGCTCTGCCCCCGTTATGCTGTTCGCCTGATACGCGGGGTTAAGATTGGTCCCTCGCCGGAGTGGCTGGTTCGGCGCCTGGAAGCAGTGGGAATGCGTTCCATTAACAATGTGGTCGATGTCACCAACCTCGTGTTGATGGAGCTTGGCCATCCCTTGCATGCCTTTGATTTCAATCGACTGAGCGATCAACGTATTGTGGTTCGGCGGGCCAACGATGGAGCAAGTTTTACCACCCTCGACGGCCAGCAACGCTTGCTTTGCACCGATGACCTGGTTATTTGCGATGGCCTGGGTCCGGTAGCGCTGGCTGGCATTATGGGCGGTGAAAATTCCGAAGTCGGTCCTGAAACTACGGATATCCTACTTGAAGGTGCCTACTTTAACCCGGCCACCATCCGCCGTACCAGTAAACGCCTCGGTATGCATACCGAGGCCTCTCATCGCTTCGAGCGCGGGGCTGATGTAGATATGGTGCCAATTGCCCTCGATAAGGCAGCGGCCCTGATTGTCCAAGTGGCCGGTGGTGCCCTCGCACAGGGCATGATCGATTGCTATCCCGAGTCCTTGCCCGAGCGGCAGTTGACCCTCGATGTTGATAAAGCTAATAAGGTTTTGGGCCTTAAACTCGCCAGTGACGATATCCTTAGCTTGTTGCGTTCTATTGCTCTTGAGGCGCAGCCGGCCCCGGATCGGGATAATGGAATTCTTTATGTAAAAATTCCTGCTTTTCGCCCAGATCTTGAGCGCGAGATCGATCTGATTGAAGAGGTTGCCCGTCTGCATGGCTATGATCATATACCGGTCACCATGCCGGTTAGTCGCATGATCTGTCACCGCCCGGCTCCTCAGCAACGTCTGGTTCGACAACTACGGGATGCCGTGGTGGCCGGGGGCTTTGCTGAAATTATCAACTACTCCTTCATCGCTCCTGAATGGGATCGGCTCAATTTGGCACAGGACGATTGTCGACGTCAGAATGTGCGAATTCTCAACCCCCTTACCGAGGATCAATCGGTCATGCGCACTAGTCTGGTACCCAGCATGCTCGAGAGCATCGCTCGCAACCGGGCCTACCGGTCTTTGGATCTACGCCTGTTCGAGTTGCGGCCCGTTTTTCAACCCATGGATGGTGAAGAACTGCCGCGGGAAAGTCTGCGTCTTTGTGCGGCCATCTGTGGTCGTCGTCAGCCTCTGGGTTGGGTTCAAACGGCAGAGGATGTGGACTTTTTTGACCTGAAGGGCCAATTGGAGGGCCTACTCGAGGGGTTTCAAATTGGACCGGTCCGCTGGGATAGTAGTCAAAGTGAAACCTTCTATCATCCTGGAAAATCCTGTATGCTGCATCACAAGGCAGGCTTTTTGGGCAGCATAGGGGAAGTTCATCCGCAAGTACTGGAACATTTCGAGATCGATCAGCCAGTTTATCTGCTCGACCTTGACTTGAATGCCCTTTTTGGCGCCACGGTTACCGGTCGGAACTTTCAGGCGATTTCCCGTTTCCCAGATGTTTGCCGTGACAGCGCACTTCTGGTCGACAATAAGGTTAGTGCCGAGCAGGTCTTCGCTGTTATCGACCAGGTTCGTGGGCGTTTTGTTGAAGATTACACCCTGTTCGATATGTACCGCGGACCGGGCATCGCTGATGACAAAAAGAGTCTGGCCATCAGGGTGCGCTACCGCAGTTCTGACAAAACTCTTACTGAGGAAGAGATCACAACCGGTCATGAGCGCATCATCAAGGCACTCAAGAAACAACTCGGAGCTGAAATCCGTTAAAATAATCGGTTGATTGCATGATACTCCTATGATATAAAATGTTGGATGTTCGTGGACTTACGTTATTGGAGGGGGACGAATCTATGACCAAGGCGGACCTTGTAGAACGTGTATATTTGAAGACCGGTTTCTCAAAAAAGGAGTCCGCGCAGATTGTCGAGATGGTCTTCGATCTGATGAAGTCGACCCTGGAAAAAGGCGAGAAGATCAAGCTGGCCGGTTTTGGCAACTTTGTCGTTAAGAACAAGGCGACACGCAAGGGGCGGAATCCTCAAACCGGAGATGAAATCGAAATTTGTTCCCGTAAAATTTTGACTTTCAAGCCCAGCCAGGTACTTAAATCAGTCATCAACGGCCAGGATTGAGGGGTTCTTAGTCGTTAAGGCTGATTATGAATACTCCGATTCCCGATAAGCTGTATTTTAAAATCGGCGAAGTTGTCAGCATTACAGGCATCAAGGCCCATGTGCTACGCTATTGGGAGGCGGAGTTCGGAGCAGGCTTTCGCCCTGTAAAGAGTCACGGGCGACAGCGACTCTATCGAAAGCAGGATATTGAGCTAATCTTGCAACTGAAGGATTTGCTCTATCGTCAGGGTTATACCATTGCCGGCGCAAAGAAAAAGCTGCGCAGTAAGACCTGTGACCAGGATTCGGCCAATAAAGCCTCGGAAGCTCAACCGGTTCTTCGTGTGCTGCAGGAATTGCGCAGTGATCTAATTCGGCTGCGCAAGTCCTTGGATTGCTGAATATCATTCTGCTTAATCCTGGCCTGAAAGCAATTCTTTGAGGCCGTTATTTGCTGATTCTTGTTACCAACGACGACGGTGTCTATTCACCCGGGCTTGCCTTGCTTGCTTCCTCTCTGTCGAGTATCGGGCAGGTTGTAGTCGTCGCTCCCGACCGGGAACGTAGCGCCATCGGCCATGCCCTTACTCTCCATTCCCCTCTGCGCGCCGAACTCATCAAACCCGATACCTATGCCGTTGACGGCACTCCTACGGACTGTGTCAACCTCGGTATTCATGGACTTTTCGAAGCACGACCCGATTTGGTTGTTTCCGGCATAAACCGGGGGGCCAATATGGGGGAGGATGTCACCTACTCAGGGACCGTGTCGGCTGCTATGGAAGCGATGTTGATGGGGGTTCCTTCTTTCGCTGTTTCCCTTGATCTGCTCAGCGGGGAACGCTCCGATTATGCCGCAGCAGGACGTGTTGCCAAGGATCTGGCGGCGACTATTCTGCGCCATGGCTTGCCCGACGATACCTTCCTCAACGTCAATGTCCCTGCTGGAACACCTAAAGGGATTAGGATGACCCGACAAGGGAAGCGTCGCTACGAGGAGATGATCGTGGAGAAGGTCGACCCGCGAGGAAGGAAATATTACTGGATTGGTGGTGGCCAATGCCAGTTTGAACCGATTCCCGGTAGTGACTTTCTGGCTCTGTCGGATGGTTTTGTTTCGGTAACCCCTCTGCACCTCGACTTGACCAACCACCACTCTTTCGATAGCCTCCGGCAATGGCGGACGACCTCGGATGCGGCCTTTTTTTATACCGAAAACAAGTAAGGAACAGGGTAACATGGACTATGCAATAGCCCGCCGTCGGATGGTCGATCAGCAAGTTGTGGCACGGGGCATTCACGCCCCTTTGGTCATCGAAGCCATGAAGCGTGTGCCCCGTCACCGCTTTGTCGAAGAAGCCCTATGGGCCCAGGCTTACGGAGACCATCCTCTGCCCATCGGTGAAAAGCAAACTATTTCTCAGCCCTATATGGTGGCTCTGATGACTCAGGCCCTGGAACTAAAGGGGGGGGAGAAAATTCTCGAAATTGGTACTGGCTCCGGGTATCAGGCGGCCATTTTGGCTCAGATCGTCTCCCGCGTTTATAGCGTAGAGCGCATTCCGGCCTTGGCGAGGCGCGCCCGAAGGGTACTCGATGATATTGGCTGTCGAAACGTTAATATTAAGTTGAGTGACGGAACCATTGGTTGGGAAAATGAAGCGCCTTTTCACGGCATAGTGGTTACCGCCGGCTCGCCACAGGTACCACCGCATTATCTTGAACAGCTAACCATTGGTGGTCGCCTGATCATTCCTGTCGGTGACCGTGGCAGACAGGTTCTCAAGCTGATTATTCGCCATGGGCTTGAAGATTTTAGAGAAGAAAGTCTTCTTGATTGTAGGTTTGTGCCGTTGATCGGTAAGGACGGTTGGTCCGAAGGAGAGGGCCGGTAATGATTTTATTGAGACGCCTTTACGACTGGGTTTTGCACTGGGCGCAAACCCCCTACGGTGTACCGGCTCTGTTTTTGCTCGCTTTTGCCGAATCGTCCATCTTTCCTCTGCCGCCAGACATATTGCTACTAGCTCTTTGTCTTTCACTGCCTGCTCGCTCTTATCGTTTTGCTTTATTGACCACCATAGGTTCTGTAGCCGGTGGCATGGGCGGCTATCTCATCGGTTATAGCTTGTGGGGGGCGACAGCCGAGCTGTTTTATAAGTATGTACCGCTTTTTTCGCCGAGTGGCTTTGACCGCATTCAGGAGCTGTTTTCTACCTACGATTTCTGGGTGATATTTGCCGCCGGTTTTAGCCCAATACCTTATAAAATTTTTACCATCGGTGCCGGGGTCTTTGAGATAAACTTTCCGCTTTTTGTTGTGACTTCTGTCATCAGCCGGGGCTTGCGGTTTTTCCTTTTAGCCTGGCTAATTCATACCTTTGGTGACAAGGTCAAAGCAGGCATCGATAGATATTTCAATTACATAACGTTGGCCTTCATGGTCCTGCTTTTCGGAGGGTTTCTCTTTTTCACGAGATTTCGATGATCACTGCCCCATATTACAGCCATATTTCAATTAGGATGGCATCAGAACCCTGCGGCCGGGAGAGGACGCTGACCGATGTTTAGATTGTTGCGCTGCGCTCTGTTGCTAGCGATTCTGGGTCTATGGTTTACGCCTGGCTGTGCCGCGCCCAAAGGGGTTTATCACACCGTTCAGCGAGGCCAAACTCTCTATCGTATCGGCCAGGTTTACCGGGCTGATGTGAATCATCTTGCCCGAGTTAACAGGCTGACGGATCGTTCCCAACTTGAGGTTGGACAACGGCTGTTCATTCCTGGCGCCAGTTCCGTTAAATATGTTCCCGCCACAGTGCTTGCCAGAAGCAAAAAATCGGTTAAACTACCTACCAGAAAAAATAAAACTACCAATACTCGAACCGCCAGACCCCCGGTAGCAGCTAAAGCACCTAAGCCAGTCACTGCTGACGTGTCGCGTTCGGCGATACGAGCGAAAGTCAAGGCGGCCAAAGGAACCTTTATCTGGCCTGTCAGAGGTTCGGTGTTAAAAAAATTCGGGACTAAAGGTAGTCATGCCAATAAAGGCATTGAGGTCGCCGCTGCAGTTGGCAGTTGCATTGTTGCCGCGGCCGCTGGAAAAGTTACTTATAGTGGTGATGGCATTACGGGGTTTGGTAATCTTATTATCTTAAAACATGATGATTCCTACTTTACAGTTTACGGATTCAATCAGGCGAATCTTGTCAAATCCGGCAGTTTTGTAAGCCAGGGGCAGAAAATTGCCTTGGCAGGGCGTCCTCCGACAGGAGGTCAGGCTCGCCTGCACTTTGAGATACGGCGCGGCAAAGAAGCCGTCAATCCCGTGCCGTTGTTGCCCTGAAAATCGATAGCAAACGTCAATTTAAGCGTTGGAGGTGTGTGCAGTTATGGCGGATCATCAATCAAATTTCAACAAAGATGAAATATCTAGTGACAATAGTCACGCGGTCCAAGAAGCAGGGGAGGCGAAGAAAAAGAGCAGAGTTGATAAGGAGGATTCTTCTTCCGGCGACGATGCTATAAAGCTCTACCTTAAAGAAATCCAAAAGACGAAGCTGTTGACCGCTGAAGAAGAGCGTTCCTTAGCTCGACGCATTGCTTCTGGGGATATGGCCGCACGCGATCATATGATCGAGTCGAACCTGCGTCTTGTGGTAAAAATAGCCAAGCGTTACATGAATCGAGGGTTGCCCTTTCTCGATTTGATCGAAGAAGGAAATATGGGTTTGATCAAAGCGGTCGAACGCTTTAAGCTGAGCAAGGAATGTCGTTTTTCCACCTATGCCACCTGGTGGATTAGGCAGTCCATCGAACGGGCACTAGTCAATCAGAGTCGCACGATTCGACTGCCGGTTCATGTTTCAGACGATATTAACAAATTTATCAAAATCAGCCGGGAATTGGTTCATCGCTTCAATCGTGAACCGCAGGTCGATGAAATCGCGGAAGCTATGGGCGTTGAGCCGGCCTATATCCGGCGTCTCATGGTCTTGGTGAAAAAAACCTATTCTATTGAACACCCCATGGGTGAGAATCGCGATTACAGTCTCATTGACACCATCGAAGACAGCAATGCCGACGATCCTTCGGTGTTTCTTGAAGATATCGATAAGTTTGCCCATATCCAGGAATGGCTAGGGGCTCTTGCCGAAAACGAGAGAGAGATATTGATCCTTCGTTTTGGCCTGGAAGATCGGGAGCCACAAACCCTCGATACCATTGGCCAAAAGTTCGGGGTTACTCGTGAGAGGATTCGTCAGATAGAGGCTAAGAGCCTTGACAAGCTACGAAAGATCATGGAAGAAAAAGAAGCTCAAAGCCGGGCCTTCATGGAACAGGACCTGGCGAGCCGCTAGCTGTGGTAGAATGCAAAATTATTTTATTTAATGTTAATAACTGATGAATGTATTGTCGAAGGGAAAGCTGATCGTGGATGATTTGAAAAATGCTATTCGGGACATTCCCGATTTTCCAAAAAAAGGTATTGTATATAAAGATATAACCACCCTCTTGTCAGACGCCAAAAGCTTTCATCGCATGGTTGACCTGATTGCGCATCGCTATCTTGATAAAAAAATCGATCAGATTGTTGGGGTCGAAGCACGAGGTTTTATTCTCGGTGCCGCTTTGGCCTATAAGTTGGGGTGCGGCATCACACTGGTGCGTAAGCCTGGTAAATTACCTTCTAAGACCATTAGCAAAAGCTATGAACTCGAATATGGCACCGACACTCTTGAGATACATGAAGACGCTTTTCAAAAAGGTGACCGGGTGGTGGTTGCCGATGACTTGCTTGCCACCGGCGGTACGGTAACAACCGTTGTATCCCTGGTCGAACAACTCGGCGCAGAAGTGGTGGAATGTGCATTTTTAGCTGAACTGGAATTTCTCAAAGGGCGGGAGCGTCTGCCAGAAGGAAAGGTTTATAGTTTGCTACGGTTTTAACGCTGAAAGAAAGGTCTTGCCAACCCAATTGGCATGCGTTATAAATCTGCCTTTCGGCTCCGTAGCTCAGCTGGATAGAGCAACCGCCTCCTAAGCGGTAGGCCGGGCGTTCGAATCGCCCCGGGGCCGCCAATAAAAACAAGGACTTACGGATGTTATCGTAAGTCCTTTTTGTTTGCTGTCACACCAGGAGTCATGCCTGGAGTGCTTGCTACCCGGTAAGATGTAAGGTTTACACACCTAGCAAACTCCACAAATATGCCCCGAATAACTATTGATACAGAGTTTGTGGCATTTGTGGACACTTCTCAAGACGGTGGTTTGATGAGGAGGAATGGGGATAGGGGCGGGCTTTTCACTCTCAATGCTCCAAACTTCCCGTGTGCAGGAGTTAAACAAGTTAACCAAGCCCATCCTCTGTTGTCAGCGTCCCGCCTTGCCCTGGCAACATCTGGTCACTATCCTGGCCACTTGTCGGTGATTCAACACCGCAACGGTCAAGCCTATCTGCACTCCCACCGGATCGACCTACTGTGTGACAATGCGTAGGTCCAGTATCGAGCACGTTAACTCGATGATAGCGCCCCTGCAGAAAGGGGGCACCTGGTACCCCCACACCCCTGAAACGAAGGGGCACCCTCCAAATAACTATCGGACGCCCTCTAAAGAGGTCCTCAATTTTCCAAAATATATATTTGCCACACTGTTTGACACCGGTTTGCTATACTGTCTGCCGTGAAAATAACTTAACCAAGGGGATGTCATGTACCTGTTGGAAGCATTAACGATCCTGGTGGAAGAATGGAACCAAATGCTGGAGAATGACAAGACGCGAATGTCTTTGAATGAAGTGGTTCAGACTCTAGGCGGAGAGGCCTGGCGGGGAATCATGCCGCATCTTACGCCTCGCCAAGTGGCTAATTTGATTTATGACGATCTCGAGGCAGTCGATACCCTAGACGCCGCAACAGAGGCGATAGGGCAATATCAGAGCGAAGAGCAACTTCTTGAGGAAAGGAACTTACTTGGGATGATGCAGGACTTCGGGATTTAAACCTACAACGCAATCGAGGTTGAGATGGATAAAGCGCTATTCGAACGACTTCTTTACGAAGAAGAGAATTCGTTACTAGATTTCAAGGAGGGACAGTACCGATTTGTTAAAGCAGGTGAAGACGAGAAGTCTGAACTCCTTAAAGACATTTTGGGGTTCGCCAATGCTTGGCGACGGTCAGAAGCCTATATCCTTATTGGCGTCGAAGACATTCGAGGCGGGCGAGGGAATGTTAAAGGTATAGCTGACGCTGAACACTTGGATGACCATTCACTTCAACAGTTTGTTAATAACCTCACCAATAGGCCAGTGCGTTTCCATTACGAGGCATTTGGTTTCGAAAGCAAACAGGTTGGAATTATCCGAATCGAGGAACAGGCCCGCCCTATTTATCTGAAGCGTGACTATGGAAAGCTAAAGAAAGAAAAAATCTACGTTCGACGAGGAAGTTCGACTGATCCGACCAAGCCAGCATCACCTGAAGAAATCGCCCAAATGGGCGCCAGCCCAGGTCAACCTACAGCCGAAATACTTGTTGAGTTCGCAGATACCAATGGGGACAATGCGCTTGGAAAACACATAGCATTAGAGACTGAAATATGCCAAATACCAACAAGAGAGGAGATTCCAAACCTGGAGAGGCCTAAAAAGATTCATCCTCAACTAGGTATTGATCTCGCCAATCTTTGTTTTGATCTCAGGAACAACCTCAACACAGATTATTTCCGGGAAAGGGCATGGTTCGAGTTACAGCATCGATTTTTTCAGCCTATAAGGTTGGTAGTGAAAAATATTGGCCAAGTGGCCGCCAATAATGTGCATGTGGAGTTAGGGATCCCAATAGCTCCCGGGTTGGGGGTGAAAAACTCTTCCGAAATGCCCAATCCACCGCGTCGCAAAAATGAGATTTTTACCGAGTCCTTTATAAAATCAATTAGGTCTGCTTCCCAAGAACCAGGGGAAACTACCCTTGATCAAAATACTGACCGAGTTCGAATAGATGTTCACTGTGGAAATATTCAGCCGGGTCGACGAGTTTGGTCTGAAGTTTTTTATATGTGTAAGCACGAAAGCGGGGAGTTATCGCTTTTCGGCTCCATTTTCGCTGACAATTTACCTCAGCCGAAAGAGCTCGAACTTATTGTCTCAGCATCAGTGATTAAAACACAAATGACAGTCGAAGATCTGTGTTCACTGCCTGAACTCGAAGAGTGAAAGATTATCCAGCAGAAGATATTTGTCGGATGTTCGCATGAGTAAAAAACAAATCGCCCGTCAGCATCATTACCTTCCTCAAAAAACAAATCGCCCGCCAGCATCATTCCTTCCTCAATTTTATCTTAGAGCATTTGCCAAAAAGCCATCCCCAAAAGCCAAGCTTTATGTTTTTGACATGCTTAAAGGAAATTGGCTTCCTCACCCAACCAGCACGAAAGGATTGGGAACCCGTCGTGATTTCAACCGCGTCGATATGGATGGCCACCCGATAGATGCCCTTGAGAACTCATTGTCGAAATTTGAAAGTGATGCTGCGATGGCATTGCGTCGAATTATAGAGTCTTGTCAGATGCCAGATGGAGATGACTATATTTACCTGATGAATATTGTGGCTATGATCTCCGTTAGGAATCCATGGACACGAAAAAATTTCGGCAATTTCAAAAAAGAAATTATTGAGAGGACAATAGACCTGACACTTGCCTCTAGACAAAGATTCGAATCTTCAGTTAAAAAAATGAAAGAAGACGGGTATGGACTTGACCTTCCTGATGTTTCATACGAAGAAATGCTCACGTTTTATGAAGAGAAAAATTATGACATAACAATTGCAAATCAGAGTTTTTTCTCAGCTGAATTCGGGGCCATTGATACAGTTATCAAAACTCTTCTTAAAAGAAAATGGACTTTTTTAATTGCTGACAACAATGCGGGTTATTTCGTTTGTGGCGATGACCCTATGTGTCTGAGGTGGAATTCCCCTAACTTAGACGCTGGCAATTGGCCCCCAGGCCATGGGTTAAAAAATACTGAAGTCATATTTCCACTTTCCAAAAACATCGCAATGGTTGGAACGTTTGATGGCAAAGATCGAACAGTGAAAGCGAATCGCACTGTCGTAGCAACATTAAATACGATCCTAATTAATAACTGTGACCGCCATGTTTATTCTCCAAAAGGGGAATTTGACTTTATTGGAACTGATCAAAGGATTTATCAATCAAATTCTTTCTGCCGTTGGTTTAGACGGCGCCTCCCCCTTGAGTAACTCCGTCAACCTTCCATCCAAGATGAAATCAAACATCATCCAAGTTGCTGTAATAATTAATCTTTTTCAATTGACGATGCCTTGATGGTGGGATATGCTTTGCTTAAGCTAACATTCTCTAACAAGGAGCTGAGCGTGGTCATGGGTGTGCGAGAACGACTGAATAAATTGGACAATGAGGTTTCTTGCCTGCAGGCCCAGATTGAGGCCCTTCAGCAGGAAGCGAAGCCGATTTTTGCGGACATGGCAGGGGCTTCGGCCATATTTTCAGTATCAGTTCCATGGTTGCGTTACCGGGCACAGACCGGGCAGCTTGAAGGGGTTGCCTATAAAACCGGAAGAGGCGGCAAGTGGCTAGTCCACGTTGACCGCATGGAACATTATTTGATGGTCTCAGGGGAGGACTAGCATGGCGTGTCAATGTCAATGTAAACAGTGTGAAAATTGCAGTGACGGTGTAGATGAGCAGATGCGGTTCTTGGACGGCTACAACGATGAGCAGCTGACTATTCGGCTGGAGCAGGCGGAGGCTCGAATCGAGGAGGAGCAGATTGCTATCCGATGCTGTAAGCGACGGCTACAGGAGCGGGGTCACACGGTTGCTAGTATCGCCTGATACGTTAACGGGTACGCCAGATACAAAAATGGGCCGGGGAATCTCCCGGCCCTTTCTGTTTGTGCGCTTGTTTGGCAGTTAATCACCTCGCCATTTCCTCGGGGAAGGGCAAGCCCCGTTTTGGACAACCTGGTCGCCACAGTCGGGGCAATCACCATTAGCTGGCTTCCGGTCTTCGGCCCAGAAACAACCAGCGCAAACCCAGCGGGGAAAGGTGGGGCCGGACCCGCGACGCTTCACAGTTCAACCCCTTTTGATTTTGCTTCTTCGATAAATTTGTCAACAACGTCCATAACCCCCAGGCTATCGCCATACTTAGCTAGCCTGTGAGCATGGCTGGTGTCGCCACTACGGACGCTGTCCATAAAACGCTCAAGCTCCCTCCCTTCATTCAGCATAAAGCCCACCCGCTTGGTACTGGTACGGATTGTCAATTGCCGCTCCCTGATGACGAGCCCCTTAACTGCCAATTCAATGTCGGCCGTTTGCTCTGTCAACTGGCGGCTTTCTGCCTTTACCTTGTCGACTTCGCTAGGGTCTTTCTCCCCAATGGCAACAGCGGCCAACAGAGAGGGAAGCCCTTCTTGAAGATTCTCGATCATTTCCCGGTTCGGCTCCAGCTGAGCCTGAAGTTCTTCACGAATGCGGGGCAACCTTCCCAACAGCCGACGCTGTTCTTCGGCTCGCGCCTTGATTGCTTCCGTTACAACTCCCATGTCACTCTCCTCTGGTTGTGGCGGCCTGTGCCGCCAGGTGGTGTTGGGTGCTTCCTCTGGACCAAGCCCCCAGACCCTTCAAAGCGATTTCCATAGCGGCCACTTCGTTCAGGATGAGTCGAATCTCTGCCTTAACCTGTTCCGCTTCGCTCTTGTCGATCTCTTGAAGGGTAACGCCGGCTAGAATCGCAGGGAACTTCCCTTGGAGTTCTTCAAGCCTGCCGTGACTTTGTTCCTGCCGATTTTTTATCTTTACTCGCAAAGCCTTGATCTGTCGGCATCGTTCAAGAATGTGTGCCTCGATGATTTTCGCCATGGCGCCCTTCCTCTAGCTCTTAGGAGTCGGGTTTTAAGTAAAATCTGTGGCAGATATGTTTTGCCCTGTAGGTTTTTTCTCTGCCAACTTGCGTTTGTTCTCAATGTGGATTGCGGCGCCTGCCCCAACGGCACTAGCAAATGAACTGCCGAAGGTTGTGCTCATGTCTGATTTATTCTGTGCATCCCCGATAGCCCCACTGACAGAATCCTTTGCCAGCCCCTGCATCCCGGTCTGAGCGTCGGTGTTCTCGCCGCGCATTACGTCGACGCCACCCTGCAGCCCTGCGGCCTTCCTGTTGCGCACACTCTGTGTGGCCCCAATAGCGGCCTTGGCGTTAACAGCTGCCGCTGCCAGATCCGGGTTGAAGCTCATGCCTGCGCCGGAAGAGGGGTCAACACCGACCGGCAGGGCCGATGGCCGCACTTGCGCTAGATCGGCGTTAACTTGCCCGGCCACGCGGTCTTCCATCACACCGGTATCTCGCGTCACGTCACCGATCCAGTCGTTTCGGAAAGGAACAACCACGTCCTGGTAGTAGTCAAGCTCCTGGATCGCTACGTCAGCCAGAGCATGTTCGTAGGCCGTCTCTTTGACTTCATTGTCTCCGCCACCGCCCATTATGTAATCCTCCGCTGGTGTGTAGTGTGGGCCTGCTCCCATTCCGGCAGTCTGGTAAAGCCCGGCCGTTTTGTTTCGTGGGCGAGTATCATCGCCCCTTCCTGAATGTCGGTTGCAGCTAGCTTTGTCATATAATCCCTTTCGTGTTAACGCCGTTAACGTGTTAGGCCAGCAAGCCGCCTGACGGCTTCAGGCCCGATGCTTAAAATGTTGAAACATCCCCCACCTTTTTTGGCCGGCGTCCCTGACGGTAGGGATGCAAAGAGCACTCAACGATGGTGCACTCCCTGACTTCTTTGACTGAACCGCAGCAGCAGGACAAACATTTCGCCCGTATAGCTTTGATTGGGGTCAGACCCTTTGCCATGGTTGGTACCTCCTTGAGAAAAAAGCAGTAGCTAGCCCTTTGTTTTTTTAAAAACTTCGCCTAGGAGGGCATTGGGATGCTTAGGCAATTTCAAACATCCTAGGTGGCGATCAGGCCTTCGGGAGGGTTAGGTTGTTCCATCGGTCCTCTCTCTCTTGTTGCTCAGGGGTTAACTCGGCTGGAGTAGCGGTTGTTTCCTTGGGCGGTTCCCACTCAACCCAATCTCGCCAGTTGTTGAACCAGGTTGTCCGGTTCTTGTACCGTAGGTCGGCAAAGCCATTGTTGCGTTGCAGGTCGACATGCTGCAGGTAGTTCTTCAAGGCCAGCTTCAAGTCGGCTGTGTCCCCTTCTGTCTTGACCTCCTTGAGGATCTTCTGCTGGATCTTCTTTTTTGATCCATCACGGCATGGATATGCTTGCCAAGATTCCTCGAAGCATTCGGAAGCAAATGAAGCGACTGTGTTTTGTTGTTTGGGAGAAGGATTAGATGAGGTGTTTTTCTTGGTTTTGGTATTAGTATCTTTAGTAGTGCTCGGTGATCTGTAAGACATCTGTTCGCTATGTGGTCGTGATCTGTCTGCCGTTAATCCTAAGCCATTGAAACTAATAAGCCTTATCTGCTCGCTATCTGTTTGCAATCTGCCTAACATCTGCTCTCGATCTGTTCGGCCGTTTTCCGGCCTCAGAACGATATACCCACGTTGGTTTTGTCGGTGAGTAGTGTCTTCCGGATATTGGATTGCCGCGCCGATTTTTTTAAGGAAGCGCGACACCTTGCCACGGCCCCATCCCCACAAACCGGCGTAACCAGCAACCGTAACCGCTCGTCCTTCGTCGCAATCTAAAGCCGCAGACAGGTAGGCTATTTCCTCGAGAAAAGGGCGTGGAGCGGTGCGCAGGATTTTGTGCAAAAGTGTTTTAGGGACAGGAATCCATGGCTGCATACGGGGCTCACCGCTCATGACATCCGCTCAGCAATCTTTTCGGCTTCCGCTAGCAAGAAGGTGGCTGCCCCAATCATTTGTTGGATTGTTTGGTAGGGGTGATCCAGGTCATAAGCTTGGAGGTCTTGCTTGTACCGGCGAAGAAATGCGCGTAGAGCCGTGCCCATTATCGGTTGTTGAGCCTTAGCAGGGTCCGTGTTAACTTGCTGATATTGAATGTTTGATTCGGGTCTGGGTCCACGAAGCTCAGGTCTGGGGGGCCGTCCTATAGTGGGGCGGCCTTCTATTTTCTGGTTCATGCCTAAGCCTCCCCGCCAACTACCGGACGACCTTCTGCCCAAGGGTTGACCTCCGACGCCAGCCAACCCACCCGGCCGCTGGATATCTGGCGCCGTTTCGGAAACTTTCCCACCTTTTCCATTCGCCAAATAGTGGTACGGCTCAGGCCGGTGATTTCATGAACTGTCGGCCAAAAATAAATTCTCGGCATGTGCATCTCCTTTTGCGGGGTAACAGATGGCGACAACATAACGCCGCCTGAAAAGGAGTGCAAATATCTGAAAAGATTGGTTTTTTAATCGATTTCCGGTAAAAGCTGAAAAAGCAACATCAGGACGTTGAAGGGCAAGTTGGGAGGGGGCTAGGGGGGGGGCTACAGCGTGGTGCGATTTCGGATGATATGGACCAGCTTCTCGATGGGACGCGCGCCCCATGTGCATGGAAAGACGGCCGCTAAGACCTCGGCGGCTCTCTTGCAGGCCGATAGGTGGGACTCTCCGTCCCCAAAAAATCGCACTAGAGCGGTCATGACAGACTTCCATTCGTCCGCAAGGCGTTTGGTTCGCTTGCCTTTGGAGTTGAATGGGCTAGGCTTCTTGGGATCCTGCTTCTTAGGGTCCTGCTCTTCAAGAAAGTCTCGATATTGTGTAGCGAAGACTTCGGCCAGCTCCAGGTAAGACAATCCGCTTCGGAGCGATGCAGTCAAAGCGACGGGCGTTAACGGGGTTAACAGCCCTTCGAGGCTTTTCCTGTGGGAGTGCAGGGCCTTCAGGTTTCGATTGATCTCCCGCAGAAGCATTCGCCTCATGGTTTCGACTCGTTCCAGGTCGGCCCCTTCGACAACGAATTGTTCCGGGTTTTCTAATAGATTGTCGGTTAAAATCCTTTCAAGCAAGTCCACTTGCTGTTCAGCATACTCTGGGTGAGGCGATGCCTTGATGATTTCCAGAAGTCGATGGCGGGGAATCTCGAGAGACGCGTCCCCAAAAACCGGCAGAGGAACGGCATCGCTGCCGGCTACGGGCAGGGCGCAGGCTTTCATCCCCCTGCGTGCGCATGCCTCACAAAAGGCCTTGGCGTAGGTCCGCCGTAGTGCAGTAAGCCGGGCCTCCCAGTCTGCTTCTATTTCCTGGCGGTTTTTTTGTTGGTCCATCGGGGCCTCACTTTTTGAAGCTGATAACGTTGTCGGCCTGCTGGCCGGTGACGATACATTCCAATTTGCGGCCCCAGCTTTCAAGGGCTTGTTGGATCTCAGCGTCGTATTTGTGCCTGTTATAGATTGCAGTTACACCAGCTCTGGTATGGTTGAGAACGCGGCCGATCAACTCGTCAGTATATCCCAGACGCCCTAACCCGGTAGCACAGGAACGGCGCAAATCGTGCGGCGTCCAAGGTTCTTGAATGGAGAAGAAGAGCTTCCCCGCTTGTGGCCCTGGTTGTGCCCATGAACTGTTCCGGCGGACCGCATGAGCCAAGGCGTTAACTTCAATTGGTTTCTGCACGGTTGGCTTCTTGCTGCGAGGGGAGGGGAATAGGTATCCGCTTGTCGGAAGGGTGGCGATAATCTCTTTGACAAGGGGGGAAAGGAAAACCCGGTGTTCCCGTTTGTTTTTCGCTCTTTCGGCGGGGATGGTCCACCAGTCTTCTTCGATTTCACGATGGTGGATCCCGATAACCTCCCCGGGGCGCTGTCCGGTGGCGAGGATCAGGCGAAGGGTTTGCTTCAACGGCTCTGACATGCCGGCCCCTTCTAGCTCAGTCCAGAAGGTGCAGATTTCTTCCTCAGAAAAGAAACGGGACTTCCTTACTTCCTGCGAGGGCAGCTTGACCCCGGCGCATGGGGTGTATTCGATCAGGTCGCGTTCAAGTGCGAAGTTGAACATTCTGCGGACGATTTTGAAAACCTGGTTTGCCTGGTTTGGGGAGCCGCGATCAACAATGCGATCCAGTAGAGCAATTACGTCTCGTCGCTTGATGTCTTTGGCTCTGCGCCTACCCCAGGTTGGAATTACGTCCTTCTCTAAGTTGCGGCGGTATTCGTCCAGGGATCGAGCGGCCTTCTCCGTGACGTGGCGTTTTAGAAAGTCCTCTACCAGGATTTTAACGGTTGGCTCCCTTGTCTCTCTGTCTTTTTCCTCTAAGGGGTCTTTACCATTGGCGAGGACTTTCCTAACGGTTTTGAACTTCTCCCTGGCCTCAGACAGCTTTAGGTCTGGAAAACCGCCGAGGGCCATCATTCGCTGTCGACCGTGGAATTTGTAGGCGAAGAACCAGGTCTTCTCGCCACTGGGAAAGACTCGAATGCCAAAACCCTTCCCCTCGCGTACCTGGTAGGGCCTATCCCTCAGTTCAAGATTTTCAATCTGCTTGACGGTGAACATGGCTGCCTCTCTTAATAGGTATGGCCCAAGTGTGACTCAAGGCCTGTGTTATACCAGGTGTCATACTTTGAACCTCGGCAGGGGCTGTGACACGATGAACAGTCTTGAAACAATTATTAGTGGCAAGTGACTGAAATGTCAAGGATGTATCTTTATTGAACCTATTTTCATATTGTTTCAAGGTTTTGCATGTTTTTACAGGAACAACTACCTCCTAAGCGGTAGGCCGGGCGTTCGAATCGCCCCGGGG
>MAXT01000359.1:19355-19698 GCA_001751225.1 Desulfuromonadales bacterium C00003107
CCGCCATAATCAACGCCGTAACTCTTTGTAGTTACGGCGTTTTTGTTTGCCTGAAAGCGGTGCAATCACAGTGATTGCGTAAGTATGCACAATGATTGGTGCTTTTGTATGTGGTTGAATTTGCAGAAAAGTGGACGTTTCAGACGTGGCAGGCATTTTTTGCCTGTCATTTTTTGGTCATTCTAGTTCACTTATTGTGAATCTTGACGGCCTGTTTTAGCGGCTTCGGGATGCGGCAAAACTCAAAAAGCCCCCCTGGAGGGAGGCCTTCAAAATCGTAACACCGAATAACATTTTTGATTTAACTATAAGCTCCAGCCCGCAGCAGGAGTTGCTTTATGTT
>MAXT01000360.1:0-1370 GCA_001751225.1 Desulfuromonadales bacterium C00003107
ACTTCGACCATGCCGTTATCACGCAGGGTGGCGCCGGTGGACACCAGGTCAACGATGCGTTCGGACAGGCCAACTAGAGGTGCCAACTCGATGGAGCCGTACAACTTGATGAGTTCCACCTGCACNNNTCGTACAGATCCTTACCCTGCTCCAGCAGAGTGTCCTTGCCGACCACGCCAATATCGGCGCAACCATACTCTACATAGGTCGGCACGTCGGTAGCCCGCACCGCCATAAAGCGAAATTTGCTTTCGCGATTCTCAAAAACCAGCTTGCGGCTATCGCCAGCCATTTCCGGGCAGGTGATGCCGATTTTGCCGAAGAGCTCCATCGAATCCTGCATGATGCGCCCCTTGGGCAAGGCAAAGGTGATAAAATCACTCATAGGTTAACCCCCGGTAAATCGTGGACGGTAACAAAACACAACAACAAATGGTCAGCAGCAGCGAATGACTTCATCCCCGCTGCAGATCGGTCGGTTACGACTCTTCCTTGACCCGCTCGATACGGGCACCGAGCTGGCGAAACTTCTCTTCGATCCGCTCATAGCCCCGATCGAGATGGTAGATACGGCTCACCTCAGTGGTGTTGTCCGCCGCCAACCCGGCCAATATCAGACAAGCGCTGGCCCGCAGATCGGTGGCCATAACCGGCGCGCCGAGCAGTTCCTTGACTCCCTTGACCGTCGCCTGGCCGCCTTCGATGGAGATGTCGGCCCCCATGCGCTGCAATTCGGAGACATGCATAAAGCGATTCTCAAAGACATTTTCACTGATCATGCTGGTGCCGTTGGCCAAGACCATTAGCGCCATAAACTGGGCCTGCATGTCGGTAGGAAAGCCCGGATGGGGCTGGGTCTTAATATTGACCGAAGCAATACGGCGCGGCCCCTTGACCCGCAATCCATCCGCTTCTTCGAGCACCTCAACGCCGGCTTCGCGCAATTTGCAGACCAGCGCTTCAAGATGTTCGATCCGAGCGCCACCGACCAGCACATTGCCCCGAGTCAGAGCGGAGGCGACCATGAAGGTGCCGGCTTCGATACGGTCGGCCATGACTGAGAAGTCCATGGGCTGCAGCTCATCGACCCCCTCAATGGTGATTCGGTCACTGCCGGCGCCGTGGATATGGGCGCCCATGGCGATCAGCGCCTCGGCCAGATCAACAATTTCGGGCTCACAGGCAGCGTTTTCCAACACCGTGGTGCCCTTGGCTAACACCGCAGCCATCATCAGATTCTCGGTGCCGCCGACGGTGGGAAAATCGAGATAGATATGCGCGCCCTTAAGGCGCTTGGCGCGAGCTTCGACATAACCGTGGTCGAGTTCGATCCGCGCCCCCATGGCTTCCAGGCCCTTGAGGTGCAGATT
>MAXT01000360.1:1422-5151 GCA_001751225.1 Desulfuromonadales bacterium C00003107
CAGCAAGGGCCCCAGAGCCAGCACAGAGGCACGCATGGTGCGAACCAACTCATAGGGTGCCTCGACACTCTGAATAGCGGTAGCGTCAACGGTGCACAGGTTATCGCTACGTTCGACTTGGGCACCAAGTGCCCCCAACAACCGCTCGGCGGTGGTGATATCCCGCAGGTTCGGTACGTTGCCGAGACGATGGACGCCGGGAGCCAACAAGGTGGCAAAGAGCAGAGGCAAAGCGGAATTCTTCGCTCCGCTGACCTGAACGCGCCCGGAAAGTCGCCGACCGCCATGAATGATAATTTTTTCCAAAGCTTACTTACCTGTCGTAAAGGAGGTTTATGCTTCGGCGGTAGCCGCGCGGCGGCCTCCGACCACTCGTGCCACACCGGCATAATCGTTACGGCAGAAGACTTCAATCAGTCCCGCCGTAGTCAACAGCTGCAGTACAGCCTCGGCTTGACCGATACCAACCTCCAGCAGCATCCAGCCGCCAGAAGCCAAACATTGGCAGGACTGCACAGCCAGAGCTCGATAACAGTCGAGGCCGTCCTTGCCCCCGGCCAGGGCCAGTTGCGGTTCGTAATCGCGCACTTCAGGTTGCAAAGCAGCCAGATCCCCCTGAGGTATATAGGGCGGGTTGGCGACAATCAGCTCAAAGGGGCCGACTGGCAATCGCTGCAGGTTTCCCGGCTGAAAGGAAATCCTCTCACCCACGCCGTTGGTGCGGGCATTTTCTCGCGCCACGTCCAGGGCCGCTTCAGAAATATCGATGGCGACCAGCTGTGCCTCGGGCAACTCATGGGCTAGAGCAATGGCGATCGCGCCACTGCCGGTGCCAACATCGAGAATACGGTTTTGGCCACCAGTCCGCTGCAAGGCCTCTTCTACCAGCACCTCGGTGTCAGGGCGAGGTATCAGCACATCGGGCCGCACCAGCAGGGGTAAGGACCAGAACTCACTACGGCCGAGAATATATGCGACCGGTTCCCGGCGGGCACGCCGCCCAACGAGTTGCCGATAGGCGGTCAATTCTGTCGCCTCAAGGGGCCGGTCATAATTGACATACAGTCCGACCCGATCAAGCTTTAGCACCTCGGTAAGCAACAGTTCAGCATCGAGCCGTGCCCCTTCGATACCCTGTTCTTGCAGATAACCGGCCGTCCATTGCAAAATTTTGAGCACCGTCCACGGCTCGGCCAAGATCAGGATTCCTGACCGGCCAGAGACTCACTCTGGAAATAGGTGCTGATGGCATCGACCAGTTCGTCGAGATCACCCTGGATAATACTATCCAAACGGTAGAGGGTCAGGCCGATACGATGATCGGTGCAACGCCCCTGCGGAAAGTTATAGGTGCGAATCCTCTGGGAGCGATCGCCACTACCGACCTGGGTCTTGCGATCGGCAGCCATCTGCGCATGCTGCTCGGCCATCAGGCTGTCGAGGATGCGGGACTTGAGCACCTTCATAGCCTTGGCCTTGTTCTTATGCTGAGACTTTTCGTCTTGGCAGGAAACTACCACTCCGGTCGGTAGATGGGTGATACGTACCGCCGATTCGGTCTTGTTGACGTGCTGGCCACCAGCCCCGGAAGCGCGGTAGACATCTATGCGCAGATCGGTCGGATCAATGTCAACATCGACGTCTTCAGCCTCTGGCAGCACCGCCACGGTACAGGCCGAAGTATGGATGCGGCCCTGGGTTTCCGTTTCCGGAACCCGCTGCACCCGGTGAGTGCCACTCTCGTACTTAAGACGGGAATAGACTCGCTGGCCGCTGACCATGGCGATCACTTCCTTCATGCCGCCGGCATCGGACTCGGAACTGCTCATTATCTCAACCCGCCAGCCCTGGCGTTCGGCATAACGACCGTACATGCGGAACAAGTTGCCAGCAAAAAGGGCCGCTTCGTCACCGCCGGTTCCGGCGCGAATCTCCAGAATAACGTTCTTGCCGTCGTTGGGATCCTTGGGCAAAAGCAGCAGCTTGAGGCCCTGCTCCATCTCAAAGCGTCGCTCTTCCAGCGCCGGCAATTCTTCCTTCGCCATCTCTTTGAGTTCGGCGTCGCTCTCCTGAAGAAGCTCCCGATGTCCGGCAATCTCCTCGCACAGCTGCCGATAAGCGTTGAAAGCATCCACCAGCGGGGACAATTCAGCATGCTCTTTGTTTAGCCCCCGAAAGCGATCCTGATTGGAGGCCACCTGCGGATCGGAAAGCAACCCCTCGACCTCGCGCAAACGATCGACGACCTCTTCCAGCTTGTCAAAGATGGGATCCACTAGCAACTACTCCTTACCTACCGCCTGAAGACCTGCTCAAAGCTCGGAAAATTCCCGCCGCACTTGGTCTACGGCGCCACAAGCCATAGAGCCTTCGGGACAAGGGCCAGCCAGACAACCGGGACCGGCGCCGGCAAAGAGCAAGGGCGCAGCTCCCCGTGCCAGACGCAGCATTTCGATAGCCAGGGAACGGATCTCCCACTGGGCGCGACGGCAACAGCGCAAACCGAAAAAGTGCAGCAACTCCCGTGCGTTCATGGTCAACACCAGCTTGGTTTGAGCGGCATTTGGCAGCACAAAGCGGGCATCTTCAGCTGGAACGCCAGCCTCCAGCAGTTCACGATACAGGACATGCACCTCATCGAAGAGCTGTTCGTATCGCTGCAGCAGCTCGGGGCGACCGGCAATAGTCGGCGGCACCACGGCGGCGAAGCGCTCCTGATGGGAAACATAACGTTGACTCTGTTGCGAAAAGGAGGCCAGGCGATGGCGAACCAGTTGATGGGAGCAAGCGCGGCTGATTCCTTCGACAGCAAAGGAAAAAGAGGCGTGCTCTAGTACCGACAGATGCCCCAGGGAGAGGATCTTTTCCAGCAGCCGAGCGCGTTCCTGCGGCCCCTGTTCCAGCAACTGCTCAACAGAAGAGGCCGAATAACAAAGACGAGCCGCAGCGGCTACCACACGTTCGGGTTCGGGAGTATGCTGCAATAGCTGAACGAACATGGCCCCCTCGCTCAATTCCCGGCCAAATGGGCCGGAATCACTCCGCAGCAGGCAAATGGCTGATGCGGCGAAAAAACTGGACAAGCCGCAGCGCCTAGGCGCTGCGGCTCAATAAAAAAGAAACGGCCCTGAAGGGCCGTCCCCAACAGTTGCTATTTCGTGCCGTATCTTTTACGGAACCGCTCAATGCGACCTGCGGTGTCCATCAGCTTCTGCTTACCGGTATAGAAGGGATGGCAAGCGGAGCAGACCTCTGTGGTGATTTCGTCTTTTTTGGTAGAGCAGGTCTCAAAGGTAAATCCGCAGTGACACTTAACGGTGACCTTATCGTAGGCAGGATGGATTCCGTCTTTCATAACTATTGTTCTCCTTGATGCCCTGGCTTTGTACAGGGCTAAACATTGTTCCAAAGGGCTAAAAAGCGAAGCGTACTTGTTACCACCTTAGCACAGATTCTGCAAGCACTTTCTTGCCAAAGCGGTTACTGATTCATGGAATCGAGAAACTCCTGGTTCCCCTTGCAGGCCGAAAGTTTTTCCAGCATAAAGTCCATGCCATCGACCACATTCATGTTGGACAGCACCTTGCGTAGCAGCCAGGTGCGCTGCAGGGTCTTCGTATCGAGCAGAAGCTCTTCGCGACGGGTACCCGACTTGTTAATGTCGATAGCCGGGAAGGTCCGCTTGTCGACCAGACGTCGGTCGAGTTGCAACTCCATATTGCCGGTACC
>MAXT01000360.1:5199-8840 GCA_001751225.1 Desulfuromonadales bacterium C00003107
AAGAAGCGCTTCGGCTTATGCAGGGCATTGGAATCGACACCACCGGAAAGAATCTTGCCACTCGGCGGCACCACGGTATTATAGGCGCGGGCCAGGCGGGTAATGGAATCGAGGAGAATGACCACGTCCCGCTTGTGCTCCACCAATCGACGGGCCTTTTCAATGACCATCTCCGCCACCTGGACGTGGCGGGTCGCCGGCTCGTCAAAGGTCGAGGAGATGACCTCGCCATTGACCGAGCGTTGCATGTCAGTCACCTCTTCCGGGCGCTCATCGATAAGCAGCACGATAAGGTAGACTTCCGGATGGTTGACGGTGATGGAGTTGGCGATATTCTGCAGCAACATGGTCTTGCCGGTACGGGGCGGCGCCACGATCAAACCACGCTGGCCCTTGCCGATCGGAGCCGCCAGGTCCATCACCCGCATGGAGAGATTATCCGGCTCGGTCTCGAGCATAATACGCTCTTCCGGATACAGGGGCGTCAGGTTGTCGAACAGGGTCTTGTCCCGAGCCACCGACGGGTCTTCGAAGTTGACTTCCGCTACCTTAAGCAGCGCAAAGTAACGTTCCCCTTCTTTGGGCGGCCGAATCTGACCGGCCACCGTATCGCCGGTACGTAAAACAAAGCGACGAATTTGCGAGGGCGACACATAAATATCATCGGGACCGGGGAGATAATTGGCGTCGGGTGCCCGCAGGAAACCGAAGCCATCGGGCAGAATCTCCAGCACACCTTCGCCGGAAATGGCACCGTTTTTCTCCGCCGTGGCATTGAGGATGGCGAAGACGAGATCCTGCTTGCGCATCCCCGAAGCTCCCTCCAGCCTCAGGTCCTTACCAATCTGGACCAGATCAGCGATTTTCTTTTCTTTCAATTCTTTCAGGTTCATACGTTCTCCTCACCCGACATAGGGGTGCAACGAGTGGGATACCGGCCCTGTCGCGGTGCTTACCGCGCTACATTTCCGGCCGCCCTTTTTCAGCAACATGGTGTTCTCGGTCTTGATTGTCAATTGTCTATCGATAATGGAATTCTTGATGCTAAAGGAAGGGAAATTATTCCTTGCCAATCTCGGTCGGCGCCCGGAGGTGCTGCCGATATCAGCGTTCAGAATACTCGGTCTCTATGTATAAAACTACTTATGAATAATTGGATTGTCTGGAATAAATTCTTTGAGGAGACTCAAGGCAAGGGCCGCGAAAGGCTGAGCGGCAATCCGATACTGCCCCCTATCTACCCCAGTTCAAGAGTTCGTGTCAATGAATTATTTGCAGCGTGGCGCCGCCACAACCTCTGCATTTGGGTTCTGGCCAGGATCACTGACTAGCACCACTACTCTGAAAGGGATTCAGCAGGCCGGGCTTCAATTCTGCGGCTAACCGGTCAAAAAGCTCCTGATAGGGCCTTGCCAATACCGCATCCTGCAGCCATTTGCGCCCGGGTTCCTGAATCTGTCTCTCTAGTCCTGCCAGAGTAATGAAACGGACCGCAACCTCCTCTTCATGATTATAATAGGCTTCATCGAACGCCGGGTATTGAAGATCAAGAAACGACTCGCCAGCCTGATATTCCCACAGGACCTCCCCGGAGGGCAACACCACCGAAGCCGAAGCCAGAATACTGTTGAATGGGGCCTCCAGGTAGCTCAAATGTGTCCTGTCCCAACGTTTAGCGTTGCGCACCGCTCCGTTGAGGACAATTACCAGCAAGGCATCCGTGTTGCCCTGCCGAGTTAATTCAGCGATCGTTTGAGCATTGAAGCTATAGCCGTGATATGGACCGTGTTCCCCCTCCTGCCAAGCGCGGCCCTGGATCAGGCGACCGAACAAGGCCCCTGAATTACCAACCACCGGGCGAACATCAAAATAGCCCTTTTTCTCTTTGAGCATTTCGACCAGATGTTTATGCTGGCTGGCGCTGCTCCGCCGCAGCAACTCTGTGATCTCCTGGGACCGTGGATGATTCAAGTGCGAATTACCGTCAACCAGCAGGGGGACAACCCCCAGGGTGCGAACTCGCTGCCGATATTCTTCCCTGTCAACCTTGAAGCTACCAGCACCGCAGGCTGTCAAAGAAACTGCCAAAACCACCAACCATAGAGCCTTGAACATGAACCATCCCTCCTCTTTCTTAAACTGGAAATTATTATACCATAGCCCTTGCGATAGGCAGTGACTCTCCAAACATCAAACTTATCCGCCAAGGTCGACCCTGTTGACAAACAACTTTCACGGGGTATAAATTTGCAAGGATTACAATATCCTACAGTGAAATCTTATCAATGTAGCCTCAGGAGGTACCCCTTGCGATTTCCTTCTTCAGTTCACAGCGTTATCACCGTCTTGCTCCTGCTGTTTTTGACCTCGCCGGCTTTGGCCGAAAACCTTGAACCTCTTGGCCTGCAGGACGCGCAATTATTGCCGAAAAACCATGCTGAATTCCGCATCGGCCTGGCATACTACGACGGCTTGCACAACCTCTTCCAAGAGCAGGACAAAAACCGTCGATTGGCAGAACTACCAAGCTTGACTCTCAATCTCGGACTTGGCGAACGAGTTGAATGCCAACTGCTCTACAGCTACCTGCACCTGAGGGAGGACAACCAGGACGACAAGTGGGACAGTGGCGACCTGACTATTGGCCTGAAGGTGCGACTATGGCAGGAATCATTACGCATTCCAGCCCTAGCCGTACGACTCGCCACCAAACTACCCAACGCCGACGATAAGAACGATTTCGGCACCGACGAAGCCGACACCTTCATCGACCTGCTGGCCAGCCGAAACTTTCCACTCTTTTCGACCTATCTCAACCTCGGTCTGGCCATTCTCGGCGACCCGCGCGCAAACACCAGCGGCCAGGACGACGCATTCCGCTATGCCCTCGGCATTCGGGCACCACTGATGAACAATAGACTGGCCGGCCTGCTGTCTATCGAAGGCATGGAGGGAGACGATTCCATCAACAGCCGCAGTGCGATGCGCGCCGGCCTGCAACTCCCCCTTGGTGACTGGTTGTGGGATCTGGGCGGAAGCGTTGGACTCACCAGCAAAAGCGAGGATTGGAGCCTGCGTAGCGGCTTGACCATCCCCTTTAATCTCTCCGCCAACTGGTAATCTTAACCATCGGCAACCTGGGAACTGCTCGGCACCTGTTGCAAGTCAAAATGCTTTACCCCCCAAGCCACAACCTCGGCCACCGGACCGTTCTGCAATTCCTCCGGCACAGACTGACCAAGAAAACGCAGAGCCCGCCACAGGTCCGGCGCCCTTCCAGGCCCTGTAGCGATGGCTACCGCGCCATGACGCTTGCTGATCTTTTCACCGTCCGGCGCCAACGCCAGTGGCAGATGAATATAATCCGGCGGCGAATAGCCGAGACAACTCTGCAAAAAAATCTGACGCGGGGTTGAGCTCAGCAGGTCGGCCCCCCGTACCACTTGGTTGACGCCGGACTCAGCGTCGTCCACCACCACCGCCAGCTGATAGGCGAACAAACCATCAGCTCGGCGCAAGACAAAATCCCCCACCACACTATCCAAACGCTGCTCACGGGCACCGAATACGCCATCGGCAAAACAGACCTGCTGCTGCGGTACGCGAATCCGTACAGAGCGCGGTCGGCGCCCTTGAGCCAG
>MAXT01000360.1:8888-10215 GCA_001751225.1 Desulfuromonadales bacterium C00003107
CCGATCTGCTGCAAACGGTCCAAAGCCGCCTGATAGCGGTCGGTCCGACAGCTCTGGTAAAGCACCGGCCCATCCCACTCCAGGCCGCAAGACTCAAGGGTCCGCAAAATATCGTCCGCGGCGCCTGGCACTACCCGTGGCGCATCAAGATCCTCAATGCGCACCAGCCAGGATCCACCGCCCTGGCGGGCCAGACAGTAACTGCCGACCGCCGCAACCAATGAACCAAAATGCAGGGGCCCACTGGGACTCGGCGCGAAGCGCCCTACCACCAGAGAATTATTCTGTGCATAAACCATCAAACGCAACCGCTTCCTTTCTTGACGAGTTACCGAAATATGTCTTTCTTACGTCTCACTGTCAAGCATGAGCCGTCAGCAAACTCTCCCCCAAGCTCCTTCAAAAGTCACTGCGAGGCCAGAACTCATCGGCCCACAAATCAGCACACGTTCCTCTTTACCTTGACAAAAATTGTTCCGGCAGGTTATTGCTTACCACAGAAGTCTCTTATTCAACAAACCGTTACGGAGGATGCGTGGTTATCACAAGGGCGACAGAATACGCCATTCGTGCAGTGCTGTTTATGGCTAAGCAGCCGCCTGAAACTACAGTGCTCAAAAAGGATATCTGCCGGGAACAGGGCATTACTCCGGCCTTTCTTACCAAGATTCTACAACCATTGATCAAGAGCGGCATTGTAGGCTCGCACCGGGGCGTTCGAGGCGGCTTCTACCTGAACAAGAAACCCGACAGCATCACCCTGCTCGATGTGATCAAGGCTGAAGAAGGCTCTATCCATCTCAATCTCTGCCTCGAAGATGTCGGGGTCTGCCAACGGGAAACCCATTGTCCAGTGCATAAGGTCTGGCAAGAAGCCCGCGCCGGCCTGGTTGAGACCCTGGGCAGCTACACCTTTGCCCGTCTGGTTGAGATGGCGGATCAGGGGCATACACTAAACCTGCCCTGAAGGCAGAATCAACCGGCTGCGGGATCAGGGAAAGGCAATTGACTTTCTACCGGTACTCCTTTAGGGTTACGAACCAAACAATTAAATATCAAGCAACATCTTTATCAAGAGTGGTGGAGGGGAAGGCCCTATGAAACCACAGCAACCGATTCGCCGCTGGCGAATGTCAGGTGCTAATTCCTGCCCCGCATGGGGATGGATGAGGATGGAGCCGGGATCTGCATAGATCATGCACGACTAAAACGGCCCCTTCCTGCATTCCGCAAAGGGGCCGTTTACTTATTGGAGGCCGATAAAGCCTTGGATCAGTCGGTAGGGATCGTCACAACCGAATACGCAACCTTCGATGTCGAATTGCCA
>MAXT01000360.1:10262-13188 GCA_001751225.1 Desulfuromonadales bacterium C00003107
AACCCGGACCGCTCCAACGCCATCCTGGTCACCCATGCCTGGACGGGCGATGCCCACGCCGCCGGCCGGCATACTTCGGACGACCGTAAACCGGGGTGGTGGGACGACATGATCGGGCCAGGCAAGGTCCTCGACACCGAACGCTATTTCGTCATCTGCAGCAACGCTATCGGTTCCTGTGGCGGATCGACCGGGCCGACCAGCACCAACCCTCGCACCGGTCGCCCCTACAATCTATCCTTTCCGGTCATCATGGTTCGCGACATGGTGCGCGCCCAGAAACTGCTCATCGACCGCCTGGGCCTCGACACCCTGTTGACCGTCATCGGCGGCAGCATGGGGGCCATGCAGGCCCTGGAATGGGGCGTGCTCTACCCCCAACGGGTGCGCTCCATCATCCCCATTGCCGGTACTGGCCGCACCTCGCCCATGGCCATCGCCCTCAACGCCCTGGCCCGACAGGCCATCTATAACGATCCTCTCTGGAAAAAGGGCAATTACAAACCAGGACATCCACCGGCGGACGGGCTGGCTCTGGGCCGAGCCGTCGGTCACATCTCATTTTTATCCGACGCCTCGATGAACCTCAAGTTCGGCAGGCGCTTTTCGGCGCGGGACGGTATGTTCGACTTTTTCGGCCAGTTCGAGGTAGAGCGCTACCTCGAATACAACGGTCGCAACTTTATCGACCGCTTCGATACCAATGCCTTTCTCTACCTGGCCAAGGCTCTCGACCTCTACGATGTCTCCTGGAATTTCGCCAATCGAAAAGAAGCTCTGGGCCGCATCGAGTGCCCATCCCTGTGGTTCGCCTTCAGCTCCGACTGGCTCTATCCACCGAACCAGAGCGAGGAGATGGTTACCCTCCTTAAAAAGCTCGACAAACCGGTTGAATACCACCTGATCGATTCAGATTACGGCCACGACTCCTTCCTAATCGAACCGGAAAAGTTCACTCCCCTGATCAGCGCCTTTCTCGACCGCTTGGCGAATGGCTGACCGTCCTCCTCCATCTCGTCAACGTCTTAATCAATCGAACAAAATAGTTTTCCAGGTTGCAACTGAGCATACTACGCACCCGCAGTATCGCTGGCAGACCGCAGGTTGGTGATCAAAATGCCAGCATCTTGCCGGCAAAGGTTGAGCAATATGCCTTGACCGCTGGCAAGCATAAGATAGATTGTAATAAACGTCTTTTCCTGAGGCCGGCATGTCTTCAACAACTGAACCGAATACTCATACCCCCCCCGCCCCCAAAAACCGTTGGTGGCTTTGGTCTTTGGCCACTATCGGCGTTTTTTTCCTTTTGACAATTGTCCTGACTCCCTTCGGAATTCGCTGGGGAATAGAGAACTGGCTGCGGAACCACGGCGCTACCAACGCCGAGGTCAAGGATGTCGACTTCAATCCCTTTACCGGCCGTCTAACAGTAAAAACCCTTGAAGCCGGGGGCTCTGAGTCTGAGAAACTAGCCAGCCGGGAAGCCAGCTTGGTCATTGATTGGTTTCCGTTCTGGAAAAAACGAATCCTATTGCCGGATGTAAAGCTTAATAATGCAGTGGTCAACATCCACCGGCTGAAGGACGGGACCTGGATTGTAGGCCGGCTGAAGTTTCCACCTTCGTCCAAAGCGCCCCCTCCAACAGAAAACGAAGCCCAAGCTTGGGGCTTCGGTCTCGGCAATATCGACTTAAAAAATGTGGCCCTCGACATTAACGGCTTCGGAGTAAAAAAACGAGTAACCGTGGTAAGTGCTCGCATAGAGGCCCTTGAAAGCTGGCGTCCGAACCAACCCAGCCGCTTCGATCTGCGTCTAGCTATTGATGAAGGAACCGTCCATCTGAACGGCGAAATGACTCCCTTTGCTGAAAGTCCCAGCGTTCAGGGCGAAGTAGCTATCCAGCGTTTGCCCTTGGCTTGGCTGGGGCCGTTACTTCAAGAACAGAAGGTTGAGGAGTTCGCCGGCAACCTGGAAACCAAAACCCAGATCGAGGCAACTCTGGCTCCCGGCGAAGAGGGCCTATCCCTGAACCTTACCGGCCCGATTACTCTGCTTGGATTAAGGGGCAACTCGCCGGATCTGAAATTGAGACAGCTCGATTTGGCCTGGGAGGGCAAGACGGAAGTGGCGATGCCAACGACCGGACCCCAAGTAAAAACTGAGGGTTCACTTTCTCTAAAGAACCTGGATCTGTTGCTGACATCCCAGGGAATTCAGGTGAAAAAGAAAAAGTTTTCCTGGCAGGGCACAACCGCCTGGAACGGAAAAACCAACTTGCGCCTGAAAGGAGAGAGTTCCCTCACCGGGTTGACCCTGGATGATATTCAAAAAAAACGACAAATGCTGCACCTAAAAGGGATGCAGATAACCGACTTACAGATTGATGGGCTCGATAACGTTTCCCTGGCTAAACTTAATCTGGCACAGACCAGCATCTTCGAACGCCAGGTGAAGACCAAAAACGCGAAGTCCGACCCCTCGAGCATTATTCAGTGGGACAATCTGAAGATCGAGAAGATTGCCATTCGGAAGCGAACCGAGGCCAGCATGGAAAAAGTACTCCTGAATCAACTTCAAGCCGACTTGGTGCGCGATCCAAAGGGGGAACTGGAACTGCTTTCGTGGTTGCCAGCGACGACCGAGAGTGAAATCAAGCCGGCGGTCAAAAGGGAGATCTCGCCGCCGTTCACCATCCGGGTTGGCCAGGTGAAGATCGGCGATGACAGCCGACTCGCCTTTACCGATCAGAGCGTCAACCCCCATTTCCAGCTGGCCCTGCAACCACTAACAGTAGAGGTCCGCGATCTGGACAGTCTAAAGCCGGAGAAGAAAATCCCATTCAAACTAGCTGCAAAACCAGGGAAATATTCAAGCATCAATGCCGAAGGCACCATCCAGCCTTTTGCCAAGCGGCCCACCCTGGAC
>MAXT01000360.1:13293-24245 GCA_001751225.1 Desulfuromonadales bacterium C00003107
CTAAAAATGGAGCCCCTAAAACCGGAGGAAGATGATGAATTTACCAAAAAATTGGGGCTGCCTTTAAACACGGCCCTGTCTCTGCTTCGGGACAAGAATGATGATATCCATCTCACCCTCGGCTTTACGGGGGACGTGCGGGATCCCAAGTTTGATTTCAGTGATGCCTATGTCACGGTTGTTTCCAAAGCAATCACCACCGGGATACTAGCCTATTTCGGCCCCCTGGGGGCCTTGAGTGCGGCCAACAAACTGGTCAACCTGGCCACCGCCCTCCGTTTCGACTCGGTGATGTTCCCGGCAGGGGGAACAGACATCGATGCAGGCGGGCTGGAATACCTGGGCCAGATTGCCAACCGCCTAATCGACCGACCAAAGGTCAGGCTTAGCCTTTGCGGCAAGGCCACAGCTAACGATTATCTGGCCCTGCTCCCAGGCGTAGAACAACAGGGGGGGAAAACGGACCCTAGCCAACCCTCACCACCGATGGTACCAAGTGATCTGGGGCCGGAAGTACAAGAACAGTTGCGGGCTCTGGCCGGAAAAAGGGGAGAAGTGGTCAAGGAATACCTGGTGGAAAAAGGGATTGAGCCAAACCGCCTTTTCCTTTGCCATCCGGAGATTGATCGGACCGCTGGACTACCGCCCCAGGTAGAGGTTTCACTCTAAGACACCCAACCGCACTGGGGGCAGCGGTTGCCCCACTCCCCGGACGGCCGCTGCGTGTTCCCGCCACACTGGGAGCAGCAGCGACTACTTCTCTCCCAATGCAGAACCTGAACACAAATGGTGTCAAGATTGACTTTCTGCCATTCCAAGCTCGCGCCGCAATTCTTCAATCCGCTCAGCAATCAAAGAATCCGTCCCTGCACTGCTGGCCAGAAGTCGGCCAGCCCTTCCAAGCGGAGCGATATTGCGGTCTAGAAATTTCCCCGATTCGGTTAAGGAAAGATGCGATGATTCATGCACCAGCAATGCCGCGAGTGCTCGCGCTTCCGTGTAAGGCCGTACCTTCCCTTGAGATCTCAACTGCTGCCCTATGATCCCATAATTTCGGCACACCGACGCGATCACATCGGCGAGGGTAAATTCGGGCTGTCGACGCAAATTAGCCCGTTTCAGAGTGTCTCGGGCGAAACTGTCATCACCGAGCACCAGCCCTTCGCAATTTCCATTATGGTATTCGACTCTCCTTCCGCCACCGATCCCCTCCGCCACAAAAGCCTGATACTTCTTCGGACCAGTTCGAACAGATAGGCGTCTGCATCCAACAAAAGAGCCTTGTACCTCCCCTGAAAACGCGTCCGGTACGCCCTTGCGTGTAGCTGATCCATTTTGTGTAGCGAAGTGCAAGGCTCTGCATGATCCGCGACGGGGGGACATCCGCAACCTGCATAATGAGATGAATATGATTGCTCATCAGGCAGAAACCGTGGATGCGACAGTGAAACCTTTCAACGGTCTGCTGCAGAAACAAGTAGAGGCGGTAACGGTCCAGGTCTTCTAAAAGGATCGGAACGCCAGCGTTACCGCGCAGAACAAGGTTGTAAACGGCGCCGGAGAAATGGTTGGTTTACGAGGCATGCAGACAGATTGCCCTGAAATAGCAAAAAGTCGAAACTGACACCGTGACTACACAATTAAGAGGGTTACAAATAGAACACACATGCGTGCCAGGGCTGGGAAAACTCCTAGCAATGGAAACTACTTTAAACAGAAAGAACCATTTAGCAAATGGCCTGAAAAAACAGAATCCCCGTAAAAACGGGGATTCTGCAACACACATTAAAACAATAATTCCTTACGGCTTATCTTATAATTTTCCTTTTAGCTGCTCGATGGCATTGCGATTGAGGGTTTGAGCACAATATGTGCCCCCCTTGCTTGACCCTACGCCATCTTTCCACTGTGCCACTCTTTTGTTTCGACTATTGATAAGTTGGTAATCCAAATCCAGCGAAGCGGCCCCGGCACCAAAACCGACAAAAACTCTGGCTGCCCGGTTACCGGGGTTAAATTTATCCACGTCAATAATTAGCAGATGACCGGCACCACTAAAGTCACGCCGGGACTTGAGTAGCTTTGCTGAATAACCGACTCGCTTCAATTGTTTGATTATGTCGCGATCCATCCAGGTTCCTACCCGTTGCAACTCAACAATTTGATCCTGAGTCATACTGCTGGTGTCACCACGGAGCGATAGAACCGAAATCATTCCATCCGACGTTGCTGCCCCGGTTGCTTGCTTGGGAGCCCTTGTGGTTACGCAGCCAGAGACCATAGTAATAAACAGGACAAAAAGGACGAGCAGTAATGATTTGTTTTGCAAGATTCTCTCCTTGTGGGTGCGATAACGGTGAGATGGTGTTAAGAAATTACTTCCAGGGTCAGCGTCACAGGCGCCATCAATCGACGTCCAGTGGCACCAGCATTCGTTTCTGCCAACCCACCACTTTTGGTTATGTCCGTATAGTGCNNAGCAACTTTTGGACTTGATCCCACTTTTAATTGAGCCGATCAAACTGCCACCCGTTCATTAGACCGGTCAACGAAAAAACCCTCATGTCCGGCTTAGGAAGGCCTGTATTAAAAGCACCCCGGCAGCCATCACCAACCCTTCGCAAATGGTGCCAGCGGTAGATTTTACTCACATGTGCACCACCTGACAGGTGGGCTAGGCAGCCCGCTTGCCGTAAACTCAAAGGGGGTGGTTTCCCCTTTGCTTCAGCGTCTTCTTTTCATTTTGGCGTCTCCCAAAAATTGACATCAGCAGCGCATATCGCTACTATCCGAGATCGTTTTAATGCTATTCATTTTTTTGATCAGTAAAACTGTCAACCTCGGCCATCAGCAGACCTACCACTTCAGGAATAATGCGAATCCTTCTGATCAATCCCCCCAACTGCGGCCGTAGCATCCCCGAAGAACGCTACGGCATCGATTCCCTGAAACAGATTTTCCGCGGGGAACCCCTCGCCCTGGAAGTGCTGGCTGGCAACCTGACCGGTCATGAAGTGCGCATCCTCGATCTAAAGGTGGAACCGGGCGCCCTGCATACCGAACTGGCCAGCTTTGCCCCCGACCTGGTCGGCTTTACCGGAATGACCTGCGAAGCCAACACGGTACTGCGCATGGCGCAGGAAGTCAGGGAGAGTTGTAACGCCAGGGTGGTCGTTGGTGGGGTACATGCTTCCAATGATCCCGAATTCTTCAATCGCCCGGAAATTGACTTCGTGGTCATCGGCTTAGGCAAAAAGTCCCTGCGTGAACTGGTCGATAGCTTGGAGAAGGCCGGGGAAATGACGGATATCGACGGAATCGCCGTTACAGATCCCCGCAGGCCGCTAAGTTGGCGGACCAGGAACTACGGCCGAGAAGACCTGGTAGAGGAACAGGCCCCCCGCTACGATCTGGTGGAGAGCTCCCGGGCCAAGTACACCCTCCAAACCCTGGGCCTGGAGATGGGCTTCGTCGCCTCGGCCTGCGGCTGCCCCTTCAACTGCTCCTTCTGCTGCATCGCCCCGATAACCGGCGGGCGCTACCTGACCTGCAGCGTCAAAACAGTACTGCGCGACATCCGCTGCCTGGAACACACCCCGGTCATCCGCCTGGTAGACGCCAACACCTTCGGCGATCCAGAGCACGCCCGGCTTCTGGCGGAGGCGATCCGTGGCGAAGGCATCCGCAAGCATTTTGTGGCCGACGTCCGTTCCGATACCGTTGTGCGATACCCCGATTTGCTGCAGCTGTGGAAGGGAATCGGCCTGCGGGCTGTGATTATCGGTCTAGAAGAGGTCAGCGACTCGGCTCTCGAAGGGATGAACAAAGACTGCAACGCCGCCGTCAACCGGGAGGCCATCCGGATTCTGCGCCAGATCGGCTTGACCATCGTCGGCGACTTCATTATTTCGCCGGATTACGACGAACGCCGGTTCGACACCCTGGCCGCCTGGACCGAAGAGAACCCTATCGACCTGCCCATGTACACGGTTCTAACCCCTTTGCCTGGCACCGCCCTGTATGCAACCATGAAGGACCAGATCTCCAACCACGACCTCGATTACTATACCCTGACCAATGCCGTCGTCCCGACCTTCCTTGAGGAAAGGGCGTTTTACGAGAAGTTCGCCGCCCTGATCAAAACCGGTCACGACGGTGCCAGACTGTAGTAAAAGGAATACTTAAATGGCCGTTTACATCACCGACCTGGCAACCTTTTTGCCAAACGCCCCGGTTTCCAACGATCAGATGGAACAGGTCCTGGGTATGGTAAACCAGGTTCCCTCGCGAACCAGGCGGATCATCCTGCGCAACAACCGGATAAAGACCCGCTACTACGCTATCGATCCGCAATCGGGACAAACCACTCACACCAATGCCGGGATGACCGCCGAGGCAATTCGCCTGCTGCAGCCTTTTCCCGGTTTTTCCGCAAAAGACATCGAATGTCTCGGTTGTGGAACATCCTCCCCCGATCAAGTCATGCCCGGGCACGGCCAGATGGTTCATGGAGAAATCGGCGGATCTCCCTGTGAGGTGGTAAGCGCTGCGGGGATCTGCATGTCGGGCATGGCGGCAATGAAGTATGCCTACATGAATGTCGCCCTCGGCCTGACCCGTAATGCCGTGGCGACCGGATCGGAACTGGCCTCTACCTTCCTGCGCTCGGAACTGTGTGATCGGGTGGATACGCGCAAAGCCGAAGCCCTGGAAACCCAGCCAGTATTGGCCTTTGAGGCCGACTTTCTGCGCTGGATGCTCTCTGACGGCGCCGGGGCCGCTTTCCTAACGGATCAACCGGCACCAGATCGTCTGTCCCTGCGCATCGACTGGATCGATCTGGTTTCCTTCGCCAACGAACTGGAAACCTGCATGTATGCCGGGGCGACAAAAAATGAAGACGGATCCTTGACCGGCTGGCGGGACCAGCCTTCTCAGTCCGAGGCCGAAAAGAAGGGCGCCTTCCTGATCAAACAGGACGTCAAACTGCTCAACCGAGAGATCGTCATCACCGCCGCCGACCGCACCCTGCCACGTTTGATGGACCGATACGGCCTCAAGGCGGATGAAATCGACTGGTTTCTGCCCCACTACTCATCGGACTATTTTCGTCTACAACTGTTCGAAAGAATGAAGGATATGGGTTTCGAAATTCCCCTGGAACGCTGGTTCACCAACCTGAGCGAAAAAGGCAACACCGGCGCCGCCTCTATCTTCATCATCCTTGAGGAGTTCTTTCGCTCCGGCAAGATCAAAAAGGGACAGAAGCTTCTCTGCTTCATCCCGGAAAGCGGTCGTTTTTCGATGTGTTACATGCTATTGACGGCCGTATAATCCAGAGCACTGTTCGACCGATACGAATAAAAAAAGGGAGCGGCCCACCAGGCGTCGCTCCCTTTTTTATCTCATTCGGCCATTTTTCCTGCACAGGACCTCATACTTGACCTTGACCTTGTCGACTTTCCCGGCAGCCTCCCTCAAGGTCGGCCTTAACGTACAACCCGTTTTCGGCCCGGGCCAGGAGCAGGTGTTCCCCCGGCTCGGCAAGAGACTGAATATAGGATTTCACCGAAAGAGCCCCGGCCAGCAAGACAAGTCGAACAAACACTTTCTGTTGCTTCATGCTCCATCTACTTTTACGAATTCTCCGTGCGGATGAAAGCCGCCAGTGTTTCGATCGACTCCAGCACTTCCCGACTGGTGTCTTCCCCGCCGATACGAACACCGAAGCGTTTTTGCACCGCTACTACCAGTTCCACAGCATCGAGGGAATCGAGTCCCAAGGGGGAATCCGGTCCGATCAGCGGTGCAGTATCCGGAAATTCCTCCGGTGCGTCGGGCACGTTGCAGGCATCGACAATCAACTCTTTCAGCTCTTTTTCCAATGTCAATTCAAGTGTCTGAACCATTATTTATCCACTCCTGATAGCTATTCATAATTCAAACTATTAAACAGTGTCTATCCGGAACCCCCAGATGGGCACAGTGCCGTTTTTATATGGGAAACGAACCATTTTTCTCCGGGTCAAGGGAAGCGAGCGCTTGCGCGGAGGCGAAGATATCTACGCCGCACCATTCCGCAGGACAGCGNNACAGCGGAATGGGACAGCCTCTGCATGCCCGAAGGACGAGGTCCAGGGATGGCCCGAGTCACAAACAAGCGTGCAGGTTAACGCCGAGATTGAGAAAACGAGCCGTTTCCGAAGAAAAACCAAATAGCAGGCAAAACCTGTTTACAGATACCCCGGCGTTAACAGCCGGTTCGTCCCTGTCGGTGGAATACCCACCAAGACATACCCAGGGTTACGACGAAAAAGGCCAACAGAAAAAAGATATTGTCCGCCACCGCCGGCAGGCCCTCGCCGCGCACAAAAATTTCTAGAAACCCATCGAGCCCCCATGACAAGGGAGAAAATACACTGATGGCCTGCATCCCCCGTGGCATTACGTAAACCGGCACCATGACCCCGCCCAGGGCGGCAGCCACCACAACCGAAACCGCGCCAAACATAGAGGCCTGTTCAAAGCTGCGGGCGGCGGTTCCAACCAGCAGGCCGAAGCCGGTGGCAGCTAGTGCGGCGCACAAGGCAAGCAGGTAGACGGACGGAAGCCGGCCATGAAGTTCGAGCACCGGTGTGCCGAACAGCGGCAATAAAAACCTGCCAACAGCCAGCATGAGGCTGAACTGCACCATACACACCAGAGCAAAAGCGGCGATCTTGCCGAGCAGAATGACGCCGTAGGAAACCGGCAGGGTACGCAGCCGCAGCAGGGTCCCTTCTTGTCGTTCACGCAGCAGGGCTCCCGAAAGGGGCACGACGATGAAAAACATGCCGAACAGAGCCCAGGCCGGAACATTCTGCTGCACTGCATTGGGCATCGGCCGATCGGGTCTGGCGGAGGCAGGCTGCTCTTGCACTGAAAGCAGGCTGTCCACGACCAGCAAACGGTGCAATTCTTTCTCGCCGAGGATCGACCCGCCCATCAGGAAGCCACGGCTTCGGACGGCAAGGGCAGTATTAAGAGCCCGGCTCAATTCCTGTCCTTTTTCTTCGGTTTCGATGCCCATCAACACCTGGTTAAGAGAACCGGTCACCGCGGTGCGAAAAATACCCTGCACCGTCGGGTCAAAAAACACCAATAACTGGGGCATACCCTCTGTCGCAACCTGCGGCTCATCCCTTCGCTTTTTGCTAAAGGCGTCTCTAGCCTGCTCCCGGGACCGTACTCGAAAAACCCTACTCGCCCCGGCAGGAATGACGATGCCGAATTGATAATCTCCTTCGGCCACCAACCGACGGGCTGCCGCCTCGGTTAACGGTTCATCGTCTACCCGTTCCACCAACTTCAGCGAATCCACCGCACCGAGGCGTTCCCGCACCTTTGCTGCCAGCATATCCCCGTCTTCGTCGACAAAAAGGATCCGCATCCCGCTCGCCCCGGTGGTTTCAAGAATATTGTTCTGCACCAGAGAGACCACCAGCACCAGCACCGCAGGCATGAAGAACAGGACCAGCAAGCCGGGGCGGTCACGGCTTAGAACCAGCAGATCTTTGCAGAATGTCGCCCAGAATTGTTTCATCGGTAAAAGGTGCCTTCCCTGCCCGGTCCGGGCTAGTCCCGCAACTGCCGTCCGGTCAATTGCAGGAAAAGGTCTTCCAGATTCCGGCACCCTTCACCGGCGGCTATCAGTTCCTCGGGCAGGCCCTCGGCGATCACTCTACCGCCATCGATAATTGCCAGCCGGGAGCACAGTTGCTGCGCTTCTTCCATGTGATGGGTGGTATAGACCAGAGTCATCCCCTGTTTTCTCAGACGGGCCAGGTTTTCCAGAATGGTGTTGCGGGACTGGGGGTCAATGCCCACCATGGGCTCGTCAAGAAATAGCAGCCGCGGGCGATGCACGATCCCCGCCGCCAGGTTGGCTCGGCGTTTCATGCCACCCGAACAGGTTTCGATGCGCTGCGCGCCATGGTCCCGCAATCCGACCAGATCGAGGCATTCCTCCACCCGCCGTTTCAAGTCCTTGCCCCCCATGCCGAACAGGCGCCCGAAATAGCACAGGTTCTCCCTGACGGTCAGGGTCGGATAGAGAGCGACCTCCTGGGGAACCAAACCAATCATCCGCCGGACCTTATGCGGTTTTCGCAAAAGGTCGACATCGCACACCCGCAGGCTGCCAGCGGCGGGACGCAGCAGATTTGTCAACATGGCTATAGTGGTGGTTTTACCCGCGCCATTGGGCCCAAGCAGGCCGAACACCTCCCCTTCGGGAATGGTGAGAGACAAATCGACCACGGCCGGCTGCGCACTGCCCGGATAGCGATACACCAAGCCTGCCGCCACAACGATCTCCGAACCCGGAGCAGGCTCACTCTGAATCCGCGCCAGCCTGACGGTCATCTTGTTGCACCGCAAAAACAAGATATAGAAACGATCATATTTCGGCCAGCAGCCGGCGAAACAATTTTTCCTCGCGGTCGGCACAATCACGCAGAATAGTGGCCAGAGCGGGAAAGGACGTTTCTTCTTCGCCCCGCCCCTTGCAGCGGCGGGCGGCGAACAGGGCAAGCTCTCGCCAGCGATCGCCGATTTCGGTCAGCTCACGGGAGATTTCAGCCAATCGCGGCAGTTCCAGCAACTCGGCCGCCTCCTGCAGGAAGGCAGCGTAAATGAAGCGAAACCCTCCGCCACCGGTGCCGATCTCTTCCTGCATACGGATAAGATGCCCAAGATACTGTATGGCCCGTTTCTGACCGAGCTTTTTCGGCCACCCTTCGACCTGCCGAGCCAGAAAACGCATGCCGCGAACGCCGATTATCGGCACTGGCGCCTTGATCATGCTCCGCACCACATCACGGATTCCGCTTCTGATAGCTGGCCGCAGATCGATCTGCGCCGGCACGTTTTTGAGGTAATACATCGCCCCCTTCGGCGCCAGGGCACCTTTGGCGAAACGTGCCCGCATCAGGTCTTCGCTGGGGCAGAGAACCGGCTGATCGAGAACCGGATCGCTGATGCGGTAATGATCTCCTTCGCGACCGCAGGCCACCAGATTGTGGGCATTAAAATGAAAACGCAAAGCCGGCGGGAAATAGGGCAACCAGAAAACCCCGGTCTGAAGACCCACCGGTATCTGCTGCTCTAGGGCTGCGTCAAGAGCCTTCATTGACTGCTCTGGATCGCGAAATTTGCGCCGAACAACCTCCACACCAAGACGCTTGGTCACTTTCTTGAAAATCGCGCCCGGGGCGCAGCGATAAGTCACCAGAGGCAGATGGTTGATCCGCACAAAGGGCAGATAGCCAAAAAACAGCCCCGCCCCGAGGCCAAAGGCCATCGCTTCGGACATTTCAATGCCGTGGTGCATAAACAGATTTGCCGTAACCCCACTTTCGCAATGGGCCGACTGGCGATGGGCAAAATCAATATTCACAGGTTTCAGTCCTTATCGTCGTCTTCCAGAGTCACGGGGATTTCCGGCTTGTCGGGAAGAGAATCGAGTGTTTCGGCGGTCACATCGAAAACCCGCGCATAGCGTTCGCGCAGGTCTGGTTTGAGCCGGGCGTAGACTTTAGGGCGCAGGTGGCGCTTCACCCGCCAGCGCGCCAGTTGCACGTAACTAGCCAGCAAGCCGACATCCATCTGGCAGCGGGCTAAGTGAAAGGCCAGGGGACTGGCCTCACCGGCCCACACTGCCTTCATCGCCCGACCGATATCTTCTGCAATCGCCTCCCAGGCCTGCAGGTTGGCCACATTGGCGGGGTCCCAGCCGGCACTAGGAGCCAGTACGTAGTTCCCATCCCGATCCAAGGCGTAACAGATCTCGTGCCACTCGCCGAAAAGGGCCTTATCCTGAGGTACATCTTCACTTTTCAAAGCAACCCTCCGCTATTCGAGCTGTTTCAAGGCCTTGGATACATGAGTTTGAAATTTTATGTTTTCAGTCCCGGCATGAACCTGTTTCAGGGTGTGCACGTATTGGCGGTTTTGTTCACCGTTCAAGTCAGCATCCCAGATTTGCATCGGATTCAGAGTCTGGATGCGTTCCGCATATTCCTCAATCAGAGCGATGCTCTGCTCCGCGTAATGTCGCAGTTTGGAACGGGAAGGCTGATCAGCTATTCCTGCAACAGCACCTTATACTTTGAATCACTGTTGGAAGCAAGTAATCAGTCCGGAGCTGTAGCACAACCTCTCCAGCGAAAGTTGAATGCGGATAATCTACTGGGGCAGGGCTTTCCAGCCTACTGCGTCATCCCGCGCCAACTGCGCCCCTTACACCCCCAGCACCGTGCGGAAAATGTTCACCGGGCCCTTACTGGCAATGCGGCAAAGTTTGCGGTCCTATTTGAGATAACCGCGAAGAATGATGGGGAAGCTAAAAATGCACTGTCGATGGGGAACGGGGTAGAAGGTGGATAATGCCGAACGGCAGATCGAGATACCGCAGATCCGAGAACCGCGTCTCAGGCAAACAAATAAGTATCCAGAACATACCGAGAGATGCTCCGCAGCGGCGGCATCGCGGGCAAATCGTCGACCGCAAACCAACGGGCATCCTCCAATTCCTGATAGTCTACCTGCAGCTCACCACCGGCATAATCGGCTACGAATCCGGCCATCAATTGGCTGGGAAAGGGCCAGCACTGGCTGCCGACGTAGCGCAGGTTGGCGATTTCGACACCGGTTTCTTCCCGGACCTCCCGTGCAGCGGCCTCCTCCAGGCACTCGCCGAAATGCACGAAACCCGAGATGAGGCTGTAATGCCCGGCAGGCCACTCGGCCTTGCGGGTCAGCAATACTTCGCCCGGTCGCTTGACCAGGATAATAGCGCAGGGATGCACATTAGGGAAAAACACCCAACCGCACTGGGGGCAACGCTTACCCCACTCCCCGGACAGCCGCTGGGCGTTACCGCCACACTGGGGGCAGCAGCGACTGCTTCTCTC
>MAXT01000360.1:24322-25450 GCA_001751225.1 Desulfuromonadales bacterium C00003107
CCGGCAGGACAGCCGCCGCCTCCAGCTCCAGCAAGCGGCAGGGTTTCCCGTCCCAGGTTCCAATATACAACGGCTCACACCCTTTGCGCAGAATACCGCTCGGCAGGTAGTCGGGTAGGACAGGCTGTGCCACTGAACCCTGCATCCACAATTCGCCATTGGACAGAATCAGCCACACACCCTGCTCACCGCCGGGGTCGGCATCGGGAGATTGAAGCTCAAAGCGCTGCTGCAAACATGCGGTATTAAAAGGGAGGTGCAACGGCGACAGATAGGAATCGGGCAACAGAGTCATTACAATATGCCTTCCTTTTCAATGGCAATAAAATCGGGAGAGACGCTACTTCGAGTGGGAACCCCACAAATCAGAAACCCAAGCATGTAATTTCTTACTACTATTACCCCTTCGGGTATACCAGAGTCAGCTCGCCGAAAACAGCACAAAACGTCTCGGGTAGACGGCCATGATAGTCGCCATCGAGCTGAACCGCAGCCTTTGATCCGCTGACAGTGAGCTTCCGCCCCTTAAAACGCCAGGCCTCGCTTTCGGCAAGGGGCCGGTTGAGAGCCACCTTGATCATGCTGCACAAAAACCCAATGCGCCCCCGGCGACGGAACAGACAGACCTCTAAGGTATCGTCTTGCAGCGAGGCTTCCGGGGTAATGGAAAAGCGGCCGCCATAATAACGACCGTTACCGATGATAGCGGAGTAGCCCTGATAGCGGCGGCCCTGCTCATCGACCACCTCGACGCTGTCGGGAACAGAACGCAGCAAAACCCGCAGGGAACTTACCAGATAGGCCAACTTACCGAGTCGACGCTTCAACGGCAAACTAACCCCGGCCACCACCTCAGCGTCGAAACCGATACCGGCCATGAGCAAAAAACGAGTATTTCCGGCCAGGCCGAGACAGACCGGACAAGGCCGACCTTGCAGCGCCACGGCGCAAGCCTGCTCCACATCGAAAGGGATGCCCACCTCGAGAGCGAATACGTTGGTGGTCCCAAAGGGAATAAATGCCAGCGGAATGGCTGACGGCGCCAGGCCATTAATAACCTCGTTGAGGGTGCCGTCGCCACCGGCGGCAATAATGCGGTCGTAATCGGCCTGCTTGGCAGCAGCGGCC
>MAXT01000360.1:25498-30747 GCA_001751225.1 Desulfuromonadales bacterium C00003107
TATTTTACTTCGCGCATCACCACCGGCCACCGGATTGGCAATCAGTTTAATTTTCATTACTCTCCCCAGACCGCAAGCAAGACACAACAGTTATGGTCCCACTGGCACCCGAAATGACTGCCCAGCAAAGCCAATATGCCGGTTTCGACATAGGCCTGCAAGTGCTTTTCCTTAGTTCGCAACAGCTCTCTATAGCCAGACTAACGCTTCTCACTTATTGTCGGAGGACCGGTGGAAGTGAATCTAAAAGCTCAGTCTTGCTTTTGAGATACCAATCAGACGCGACCTATTCCCCAGAGGACCTCGACCTTACAACAATCCGCCGACATGAATCTATACGACACAAAAGCATGGGAACCGAGGGCATCAAACAAAAAAAAACGCCTCATATTTACATGGGCGATTGGCATATCAGATTCTTAGTTGGGTTAAGCAGGGAGGAACAACAGCATACAAGACTGGCGGGGGTTACCAGACCAGATGCAGCTTGAGACCATAGGTCGGATTCAACAACTCATCGGCCGCCAAAACGATACTCAAAGGACTGGTCGGCAAAGCAATCTGCACACCGGCAAAAGCGCTCGCCTCGGTGTAGGCCCGCTCCCTCAGAAGAGCCGGTTCCAACTCGGGAGGTAGTTCGTTTTGGGTCTCTTTAGAAGAGTTTCCCAGGTTGGCGGGAGCGGCAACCAGAGTCAATTCAACGTTCTTTGCTGCAGATGAGTAACCACTATCGGCATCGCTTGCGCTAGTAAGACTCAATTCGGTCGCGGAGGCGACACCAGCAGCCATAACCAGGAGTAGCATTACTTGGATCATTGTCATAATCTGTCTCATCGATCTTTCCTTTCCCGCCGAGCAAACTAATTGCTTATACCGGCTGCATTTCTTCTTTGCAGTTGTTATATTCAACAAAGATGCCAACACAAACCGCGCTGAAGGTAAAAACAGCAGCCGGGCCTTTAATATGGCAATGTTACGGACAAAAACCGGTCAATATACAGACCCAGCCACTAACAAAAAGTGTGGTATTTAAACCACAGCCGTGCCCACGAAGGCTGCTATCAGGTCAAAGCACGGCCATTTTTGACAAATCTTGACTAAGGGCGACGACCTCGAATCGATAATCGCATCCAACAACGGAAAACGAAGGCAATATGACTTGTTCAGAGTTTTCACAGAACCCCACAGAGGGGAGACTTCTGGCAGTAGGGGACATCCACGGCTGCCGCGATCTGCTGCAGGAACTGTTGCGACAGGTCGCACCATGCGCGGAAGATCAGGTCGTCTTCCTGGGAGACTACATCGATCGCGGGCCCGATTCTCGCGGGGTAATCGACTATTTGCTCGATTTTCGCCAGCGATGGCCGCAAACGGTCTTTCTCAAGGGTAATCATGAAGCGATGTTGCTCAATTTTCTTGACGGACACGAACGTCTTCGCTATCTGCTGAACGGCGGCGAAACCACCCTCTACAACTACCGGGAAAAGGGGCAGCTAACGATTCCACCGAGCCATCTGCAATTCCTCCGCGATTTACGGCTCTATTTTGAAACTGAGCATCACCTCTTTGTCCACGCCGGGCTTCGCCCTGAGGTCTCACTGAAAAACCAGAAAGAGGAAGACTTGCTCTGGATTCGCGAAGACTTCCTCAAATCCAAATATCGCTGGAGCAAGACTATCGTCTTCGGCCATACTCCCATGGGCAAGCCGCACCTTAAGCCCGGCCGGATCGGCCTCGATACTGGAGCCGCTTACGGCCGAGACTTAAGTTGTTGTGATGTTATACGCCAAAAAATCTGGGCCGTCCGGGCGCAGCGGACAGCTTAAGAAGAACCGGCCCTCAGGAGAGAAACAACGCCGCTTTATTAAATAATCCACTCAGCAAACCATCAGTCCGTCGATGCCACCGGCCGACGCAGCAAGTCACCGGGTTGGCTACCAGACGGCAACTGCATAAGGATTCGAGCATTGGGTTGCGCGACAGTCAAAGGCAGCTCTTTTTCGGACGCCAAAGAGCCGACGCAAAAAGTCGCCTGACGCATTCCTGGACCGATCAACTCCAGATCCTCACCCGGGAAAAAACGATTACGTCCCTCGACAAGCCCTCGCCCATTCTCACCGAGAGACAATACAACGCCAACAAAATCATAACTGCGTCGATAGATAGAATCGCTGCTATGGACCTGAGCGTCCTGGGCCTCGGTCAAAAACCCGTTACCATAGGGCCGATGACTGATCTTTTCCAGTTCCTGTCGCCAGACAGGGTCACAACGGTAGCCCGCAGGATCGGCCAGGTAGCAATCGAGGGCGGCCCGATAGACGCGGGTAACTGCTGCCACATAGTAGCGCCCCTTCATCCGTCCTTCGATTTTAAAACTGTCGACCCCGGCTTCAACTAGTTGGGGCAGATAGTCGATCAAACAGAGATCGCGACTGTTCATTATATAGCTACCCCGGGAATCCTCTTCGATGGACAAGTATTGGCCGGGGCGTTTTTCCTCCATCAAAGCATATCGCCAACGGCAGGATTGAGCACACAGACCACTGTTGGCGCTACGATCAACCAGAGCCGCCGACAGCAGGCAGCGCCCGGAATAAGCCACGCACTGGGCCCCGTGGACAAACACCTCAATCTCCGCTGTGGTCGTCGCCCGGACCGCCCTGATTTCTTCCAGCGACAACTCCCGAGCCAGATTAACGCGCTTGCCCCCCGCCGCCCGCCAAAACTCAGCGGCAGCGCCATTGGTTGTGTTGACCTGAGTCGAAAGATGAATCTCACGGTCGGGATCCACACGCCGAACCGCCGCAAACACCCCGGGATCCGCCACAATATAGGCATCGAGATCAAGGGGTCGCAACTCTTCCAGATAGCCGTTCAACTCAGCGAGTTCGGCGGGGCGAAGAGAGGCATTCAAGGTCAGGTAGATTTTTTTGCCGGCGGCATGAACCAAGTCTTTGGCTTGCTTCAACTGAGGCAGGCTAAAGTTGCTGGCCAAGGCTCGCAGGCCAAAGTGATCCCCGCCCAGATACACCGCATCGGCCCCATAAGCCAGAGCCGCTTCCAGTTTTTCCAAGTCCCCTGCCGGGGCCAGTAATTCAGGCTGACGCATATGCTGCACTTCTCCTTCAAAAACCAGTGAGGAACCAGCGCCTTCCCAGGCGACTTTATCCATTTCGAGAATGACGTGTCATTGTCATGCAAGGTAACACAAAAACAGCCTCGGAGGAAAAGGTGCCGGATACTCTTTGCAACCCCATTCCCACTTGACAAGTGTCTAAAAAGCCTATAATTTTCTAACCAGTTACCTACCCTCTAGGCTCCAGGCGGCGAACTGGCTGCCCGAACAGGATTACAATGCGTTTTGATCTACACTTCATGGCGATACTACTTGCCGGCGCTTTTCTCGGCGGTTGCGCTGTCCCGGCCAATAACCCAAACAGCTCCAGAGCGCTGAAGGATATTGCTCGATTGAACAGCACTCAGCAGCAACAGGATCAACGCATCGACCAGCTGCTGCAGCAGTTGCAGTTGCTGGAAACCCGACTGGACAAACAGCAGGCGGCAACCGACAAGTTAGAGCAGATAGCAGCAGAAAAAGGCACCACGGGCTGGCAAAAGACCGAATCAACCACCCCGACTAACCCCTCAACGGTCCCTCAAGGCTCCCCAACGGAGCTTTATCTGCAAGCCTTTGCCGATTACGCTGCCGGCCGCTACCAGCCGGCCATTCAAGGCTTTAACGCCTTTATCGACAACTATCCCGGCAACGACTATGCAGGGAATGCCCAATATTGGCTCGGAGAATGCTATTACGCTCTAGAGGATTACCAACAAGCGGTTGTTGAATTTGAAAAAGCTGCCACTCAGTATCCCGAAAGCGGCAAAGCCCCCGAGGCCTTGCTGAAAATGGTTCCGGCACTACGCCGGGTCAATCAATTCGAGCAGGCTCGGGAGGCACTACAGCTGCTGCTACGGCGCTACCCGGACAGCCCGGCGGCGGCCAGGGCAAAGGCTGGAAGCTGAAACAACACCAGACCCGCAGCCACCCGGTTACCAAAGATATCTTACCTTGTTTATCATAGGGGGTCCCCATGTCCATCTTTCAAAAAGCACTGTTGCTCTGCTGCCTGCTATTGCTGCCCCTTTCTGCTGCAGCTCAAGCTGAACCGCACATCTACACAATAAAGCAAGGGGACACCCTGTGGGGCATTTCACAACGCTTCATTAAGGACCCCTATTATTGGCCCAATCTCTGGTCCCACAACCCCTTTGTGACCAATCCCCATCTGATCTACCCCGGTCAGCGAGTGGCTATTTACGACGGCCGCATCGTTTTCCTGCCTGAGGTCGTTGAACCCGGCGAAGCCGGACAACCGGAAACAGCAGCGGAGCCGGCCCTGCCCGAACCGCAACCGGAGATGACCGTTAAGGCTTTCAATAGTACCGAAGGCTTCGTCAGCCTCGGCCAGCTGGAGATTGCCGGCACCCTGGTCGACGCCACCGACAACCGACTGCTGATGGCCGCAGGGGATCAGGTTTTTATCGAAATCGAAGCACCCGAGGGCCTGCAGGCGGGCGACCTTTACACCTTGATCCAGGTCGGCAAGAAGATCGAGCACCCGGTAACAGGCAAAGCCCTCGGCCACCAGACCTCCGTGGTGGGCCAGGTTCGCATTGCGGAGAGCACGCCGCGAATAGCCAGTGCCGTCATCGTGCGCAGCGACAAGGAAATCGTCCGCGGCGCGCGACTCATTCCTAGCCAACTGCCGCAGCAGGAGATTACCTTGCACAAGGCTGAACAGCCTTTGAGCGGCTACATAATCGGTGGCGAAAACGAGAAGCTGGCTCTAAGCCGGCATGACACCATCTTCATCGATCTCGGTTATCAGGATGGCTTGCAGGCAGGGAACATGCTCTACATTACCCGCCCCCGTAAGCGAACCGAAGCGGCCCTGCAGGGTCACAACCTGCCCCTGCCGGACGTCCTGCTCGGTGCCGCCGTGGTAGTGAGTACCCATGCCGAGACGGCAGCGGTCCTAGTTCTCAAATCGACCGATGCCATCTATGCCGGCGACCGCGTCGTCACCCCGGCCGAATAGGCTTTTTCACTCTCACCAGCGACGCACCTAGTGTGCGAACAGGCCCCTGCAGGCAAAAAGGATTGAATATTAATTCAATCCTTTTTGCTTGGCCCACCGACAACTATTATGACCAAAGAACAACAAGATTGGCTACGCCTGCATCTGACC
>MAXT01000361.1 GCA_001751225.1 Desulfuromonadales bacterium C00003107
ACTATAATGGGTGGTGCTAACGGAGGCCTATTTTTTGATGTGGCACCGGGCACTCATATCTACATTGCTCCAGACGGAACAGAAGTGGAAGTGCTGAGTTATGTAATTAATGCTTTGGACTCAAATACAGACGAGATTTCTTTCGGAGATATTGGCCCTGACGGAACTCCTGATACGACAGCACAATTAATTCTTAAAGTAACATCTCCTAATGCTCCTCCAGTTTGTAGTGAAGCAGAGCCTAGTATAGCTGAGATTTGGCCTGCTAATCACGAAATGGTAGATATTGAGATTATTGGAGTAACCGATCCTGACGGTGATTCTATAAATATTACTATTACTGGGATTACTCAGGACGAACCTGTTAATGGTAAAGGTGATGGCAACACAGTCCCTGATGGAGCTGGCGTGGATACAAGTGTTGCTCAAGTGAGAGCGGAGAGATCTGGCAAGGGAAATGGCCGGGTGTATGAGATTTCGTTTGTTGCTATTGACAACCAAGGTGGAGAATGTGAAGGCTCAGTTAAAGTATGTGTACCTCATGACATGGGATCTGGTCATTATTGTGTTGATGATGGACAAAATTACGACTCTACCTCAGCCACAATCGACGTACGAAGGTCACGGGTCAAATAAAGTTCACAAAAGGAATATAAACTTCTAAATAGGGGGAGGGGGAGGTTTTCTCCTCCTCCTCCACAGACCACACCCTGCATGTGGGCGGCACGGGGAGTCTATCAGGCCGTAGCCGGATAATGGATGTTCACTTCACCCACAGCTCTTTGATGGAGACCAATCCCTGTTCTTTTAGCCATTCATTGGTCATTCCGGTCTGTGTACCCAAGTCTTTTTGGTATGGCATTATTCGCCTGTCCCTTTTTTTCCCCTTTTGGCGATTCAAACCCCTGGTGATGACATGATTAATCGCACCGGGGATATTGAGTCGTCTGTGTCAAGGCATGCCACCATGACAGCAACTCGCCAAATCAACGTCAATTAAATTATTAAACTAACTCCTAAATTCACATGTTGTTAGACGGGCTTCGCCGCTCCCACTAGCGGCAACACCCACCGACCACGGCAAAGAAGTGGGCGCTACGATCGCGCAAAGTACTTCCGTCGCGTCGAGCGCGGGGTATTGCCGAAGTAGTCCGTCCACCAGTCGTCGGTCCTCAACGGTTTCGGCGGATCGCCGGGTTTGCGCCACTGCAGTGACTCGCGGAAAGCGTGGTGGCTGTATAGCCTCATGAACTCCCCCAGGTAGATGTCCGCAACCCGCGTGTTGCCCCGAGTGACGACCATATTCTCGTCGTTGCGCCGTGTCGATGCGTCGCTGAAGTTGGCCGAGCCGGCAACGACGATCGGATCGTCGGTGAGCGGGTCGATCAGCATGAACTTGTTGTGGATGAAACGCACGTGTGTGTTGAGGCCAGTTAGTCGCTCCTTGAGCCATCCGTCGATCGCGTTGGTGCGGATGAAGTCTCCGATGGCGAAGACGTTTTCGGACATGTTGCGCAGGTTCTGTATCTTCTGCTCCTCCGCATCCTTTACGGGGCCAGCTTTCATCGAACGCGTCTTCTTTTCCATTAGCGCTAGCCGGAACGGAGCGACACCATTCTGATAGACATTCTTGAAGATGTCGTTCATACCGAATGCGAACGTCATGAACAGCCCGTCGATAGCGTTGATGGCGAGGTCGGCGTACCAGTTTAGGGCGTCGAGGTTCTTGCGCGGGCTGAACAGCACGGTCGTTCCGGCGGGTGGCTTCCCCGCGGGAAGTGGAGATATCGTCTCGACGCTGTCCTTGAGCGGCGAACTCGGTGGATCCTGCGCGAGTTCGTTCCAGTAGTCGCGGTACTTCTGCGCGATCGCAGCTTCCTCGACTACATGGGCCACGTTCGAATGGCCGTAGATCCCGCCCTCCGAGAAGTTGGTGCCTCCGGTCCAGACCGATTGTGGCTGACCGTTGTGCAGTTTGACGATGAACTTGTTGTGCGAGATGTAGGACTTCGGCTGCGTGCGCTGGAAGCTGACGTTTGCCCCGTCGAGCCCCTTGGCCTGGACAGCTGCGAGGTTCTTGATTTTGGGGACGTCCTTACGGGCGTCGTAGACGATCCGGATGTCTACGCCGGTATCCAGGACTTCCTTCACGACGTCGAGGAACCCGTCGTAACTGAACTCGTAGGCCGCGATGCGCAACGCGTCGGTGCCAGGAACGCAGGAGCGGATGTACGCTTCGAGCGCCTCGTTTAGCCCGCGCGACAGCCATTCGAAGGCCTTGTCGTTGGGTACCTTGTCCGGCGCCTTGTCGCCGAAACGGCGGACGTAAGCCTGTGAGCCGGCGATACCGCGATTGAAATAGACGTCCTGATTGCCGGAGGCTGGACTCTCCGTGGTGACGTTGATTTTTGTCACCGCGTGTGGCGTGAGATTCTCCGGGGTGCCCTTGTTGGAAGTGATCGTGTAGGTGTAGTTGTGTCCGGGTTTGGCAGAATAGTCGGCCCACTGGAAGCTTTGGATCGGCTGGTCCTTGGTCGAGTACAGCGAACCGGCCGGGAATCCCGGATCGGTCTCGGTGAACACCTTCATCGCTTGCAAGAAACCCGCCTCGTTTTCGGTATGGTCGGTGCGGTGGATCGAGAAGCCGAGCAGGCCGTTGCAGTCGGCTTCGGGAAGGTCAAAGCCGAGCATCACGACGTAAGTACCGGCAACGGCATGGATCTTGAGACCGTTCGTGGTTTTCGTGACTCGCATCGTATTCTCCTTTCATGGTCCGTCTAACGGAAAGCTGAGGGGCTGGGCAACGATAACCGAAAAACTATGATAAAGGTAAAAACTGTCGGTCAAAAACTGCTTTTCAAAAAACGGCACGGCTTTGCCCAGTCCCTCTCAAGCGGCTTGTTGGGCCAAATCCTTTTCATAACTGGGCTGATGCATGTTGAAGGCTTGCCGGTTTTATTGCCTTCAGTGCGTTATACTCTTTACTTTTTGTCTTATATAGATC
>MAXT01000362.1:0-4544 GCA_001751225.1 Desulfuromonadales bacterium C00003107
GACAGGCACAGGCGGTCGAGGCCGGAGGCGACCAGATCCCGAGCCCAGCGCTCATCGAGCAGCAGGCCGTTGGACTGAAAGCCGATCCAGGACTGTTCCGGCATGGCGCGCCGGGCCCGGTGGATAAAGTCGAGCAGTTGGGGGTGCATCAGCGCTTCGCCGATCCCGTTAAGCAGCAGGGCTTCGAGGCGGGGAAAGACCGGCTCCAGGGCGCTGAAAATCGCGTCGCTCATGTCGGCATCGATGATATTGCTGTCCGCCGCCTGTTTGACGCACATGGGGCAGCGCAGATTGCAAAAGGTAGTGGTTTCAACAAACAGCTTGCTCGGATAATCTCTTAGCGGCGCCGGCACAGCGGCGGCATGCGAGGAGGGTTGCGAACTCATAAGTGCTCCGAATCTGTCGGGGATGGTTTTGGGTGAGTGAACAGCGGAGGCCTGTCAGGGACCTCCCTGCGTGAAAAAACAGGCACCCTAGCACAAAAACCCTGGACTGGACAGCCTCAAACAGGGGCGCTTAGCATTATACAGAACGCCTTCCTTGCCCATCAAAAACCCTTTGACAGCCCTAACGATCTAAGCAATATTAGACGCGCTCTAATTATTCATGGACAAGCTGGCAAGAGGCAATGGCCCCATGGATCGGCCTGGCGCTGTGAGGCCAGTAAGCCATTCACTGGTCATAAATATAAATTGCACTGCGCTTTTTATGAACAAGGAGGCAACTATGAAGAAAGTGATGACTGCTGCAGGATTATTTCTTTGTCTGGCCCTGGCGAGTGCCGGTTACACTCAGGCTGACCGCACTCAGCAGGTGGAGACGCTGTTAAACGTGCTGGATTCCGGAAGCAGTACGCAAAGGGTAAAAACCGCCAAGGTTATTACTCAAGCCGGGATTGAAGACCAGGCATTATACGAAAAGGTTGCTGCCCTTCTTAGGGACGGTTATGCCAAAAGCATCGATTCTGACCATGTAGATGAAATGTCCTGGCTCTGCAAGGCTTTGTCCGCCTCAGGGGACCCCCAGTATGCAGTACTGCTGAATGAAATAGCCCAACAGGCTCCTAGTCATAAGTTAAGACATTATGCTAAGCAGAGCATTGGCATGATCGGGGAGTATGCAGAGCGCACCCAAATTTTGAAGTCAACGGAAACATGGCATGCCGACTTGAGCATTGAAGAGAATCGTCTACTTAACATGCTGAACTCTGACAAAATTCAACTAAAAAGAGATGCAGCCAAATCAGTTGTCCGCAGTATCAATCTCCATAATCAAGTCTATGAAGTTGTTGCAACTGAGTTGCTGGAAATGTCCACCGACGTAAAGTGGCGCGCCGGTAAGGTAGATACGATGGCCTGGTTATGTAAAGCACTGGCTGCCTCCGGAAACAGCAAGTACAAGGCAACCTTGAAACAGGTTGAGAGCAGGGCAGACAATCCAAAACTAAAAATGCATGCATCCAGAGCCCTGAAACAGATCAACTAGCAGGTTACGTTTGGAATGTTCAAGTTCTGTTGCGGATATATTAACTTATATCTTTTGATGACTTAAAAGGAGGAGAACCATGAAGAGACAAAACCACATTATACGACTTGCTTTGCTGGCCGGAGTCCTGTTGCTTATGTCCGGCTGTTCCAGTTCGATGATGACTCAAACCGAAACTCAGGTTCTGGATAGTCCCGACCAGGCTCTGGTGACCTTTATCCGGCCTTCGATGTTCGGGGGAGCCATTCAGTTCGGGATCTGGGATGGCGATCATTTTATCGGCGTCCTCTCGGCAAAGTCTTATGTGCAATACCTTGCCGAGCCAGGGGAACACCTGTTCCTGGCCCGGGCCGAAAACTGGTCCTACGTCAAAGCGAACCTGGAAGCAGGCAAGGAGTACTTCATAATCGGCAAGGTTTTTCCGGGAGTCTGGAAGGCCCGGGTCGCGCTGGATCCGGTGGCCAATGGAGACGGTACGAATCAAGCCGATATCGACAGATGGCTCACCGAATTGAAACCCACGACGGTTCTTCCTGAAAAATATGAGGGGTATGTCAGCCCGCGTGTTGCACAGGTCAAAGAGGCGGCCGGGGAAGTCGACAATGGGAAAGTCAAGTATGAGGTCCTGCTCAAAGAAGATGGCCGGTAATCAGTTGTCGGCACTACGGCTCAAATACTCCCGGCAAGATCAACCAGAGGGCGCATCTCGGAAATGCGGCAGATAGCCAGTCGGCGGATGGACCGAGCCGCCATCCGGCCGGCAGTCGCTCGGATACGATCGACCATCTCATCGAAGCGATCCCCCTCCGTTTCCATTGACTCCAGTTCCAGGTAGAGACGGCCCCCCTGCCAATCCAGCACGGTTTTCCCAGGCCGGCAGGCAAGCAGCACGGCCTTGGGATTGGCCGTCAGGTTTTGCAACGTCCGGTTGTCGGCCAGCCCAATCAAGACCTGACTGTCGTCGGTCATGAAGGCAGAGCCGATGATCGCCGTGTTGGGTGAGCCATCGGCAGCGATGGTGGTGAGGGTAGTAATCCTGCCGGGTGAGTTGATCAACTCAGAAACTTTTTGACAGTTCAAAGCTCGGGAACCTCCATGAGTGGAAAATTTCAGGGCAGGGTTTGAGTGTTTTTCTTGCCACTGGTACTGAACAGATTATTATGCCCGACGACAGTGATCAAGTATAAACCCTTAGCTTTGCCAACCCCAAAGCACCGAATGCATTCCATTGCGGCAGGAACGATGACACCGCACTGTCCGGGAAAGATTATTAAGCTTCACGACTTGGGGGGCGACTTGAAGATAGAACCGGGGAAATGAATACTCAAAGAAATATGCGAACGTAAAACGCCCCGAACATTTTCGGGGCGTTTTGATTTTTTGGAGCTTATGATGAAGCGACAAATCGCTGTTTTGGTTTCAGCCGTTCAAGCCAACCATTCCTTCGACGGTATACCCTCCCCCGCGACAGCACCCGGTGGAAAGATCGCCTCCAGTTGGGCAATCTCGCTGTTCGAAAGTTGAATCTCTGCCGCCGCTAGATTCTCTTTCAGGTATCGCATTCTTCTGGTCCCCGGTAAAGAGTCCGCAACCCCAGGTCTGCTCCAGATCGGCGAGGGGTTTAGCAGGCGCGCGAGGACGTTGTCGTGGGAAAAGATCAGGCTGCCGAACGCCAGACAAACCCTCTTTCAATCCTCAGTAAAAGCTTGACTTGGGCCGCTCCTACAAGCAAACTCTGGGATCGTGCAATGCCGTAACCCCTGATTAACACACCAATAAATAAATACAGAGGGAATTTATGCAATCCACTATATTTGACCGTACTCAAGCTGTCGGTGCTGAAATCAGCGCCAGCGCTTACAACGCTATCATCGGTGTCACGTTACTGATCGGCTTTGCGATCAACTTTGCCATGGTGAAGTATATCCCGGTGGAGGCCATCGCCAGCATCAACTCCTGGGTGTTGATTATCGGCTTTTTCGCCTGCTGTTTTAGCGGGATAGCTCTCTTCACCAAATCGGACAGTCCTCCCGTGAGCTTTTTGGGCTACCTGCTGGTGGTCACCCCTTTTGGGCTGATTATCAATCTGGTGGTAAGCCGCTATAGTGCGGATGTGGTCATCAACGCGATCCAGGCCACGGCCTGCATTACTTTTGTCATGATGATACTCGGTACCATGTACCCCGCCTTTTTCAAAAGCATTGCCCGGGGCCTGTTTGTCGCCCTGATCTGCACGATCGTGGTCGAGATGGTGATGATCTTTGTCTTCAAAACCCACCATACGATTATCGANNTGGGTCGTGGTGCTGATTTTTTGTGGTTATATCGGCTACGACTGGGCGCGAGCAAACAGCATCCCTAAGACCGTAGATAACGCCATCGATTCGGCGGCGGCCCTGTACATGGATATCATCAACTTGTTTTTGCGGCTGCTGCGTATTCTGGGCCGCAGGTAGCTTCACAGCCATGCCATCTTATACCTCCATCGGTTGCTATTAAGCTTTTGTGGTATAGTTTAAAAACCTCAATAGCAACAGAGGTTTCTAAATCCAAAGGAGGAAGACGTTATGCTAGTCTCTGATCCGCCGGACCAGATGGGGAAATTCCTATACATCTAAAACATGAAACATCTTGGATCGCAGAAGTCGGGTGATCCGATAAAGATTCCCACGACGGGAATACTCAAAGATTTAATTGAACGCAAAACGCCCCGAAAATATTCGGGGCGTTTTGATTTTGTGGGCTGTATTCCTATGGGGCGTAGCACCGTCTTTCAGACCTAAACGGCCGCAGGAAGCGCACGGCTCACGGGTCCAGTTTGAGCACTGAATGTTGGCGGCAGCGCCACAAACTCCACCAGTTTCCGCCCTTCGGCAAAGACCCACCAGTCCCACCCTGTGCACAATCACCTCCACATCCTTCCATAGCGAAGCCTCCTTATTAAATAAGTGGTTGATTATGTTTCAATCACCCTAGCAGCCGTCATCGGAAACTTACCTGTCATGAATTATGAAAAGGCTTTTTATTCTTGGCGGGCTGTTGAAAATAACCTGGGGGCC
>MAXT01000362.1:4673-18125 GCA_001751225.1 Desulfuromonadales bacterium C00003107
CAAGGCATACTGAACTGAAGCCTGCACCATGAAATTTAGTTGACATCCTATCATTGGCTCTACATAATATAATGATGCTTAATAATTGAGCGGCCATTCGTCATGGGGGCTTTGTGCCCAACCATTTTATTGGGCGCAAAAAGGCACTTGAACAGACCATGGAACTATCGGTTATCCACAATACCTTTCGTAGTTGGGTGCAGGGCCTTCAGAAAAGTGGGCTGGAGGCCTGTTTCTCTCATGATTTGGAAGCGGAAGGAGATGGGCAGCTGGTCGTCTCTGCAGTGTTACTGACTGCCAGACTTGATCCAGAGCGGCGGGCCCATGGATCGGCACGGAGACGAGCACCCACCCGGCCCCTGGCACGGTTGCGTTATCTCATCGCGGTCGGTGGCTCCAACCATCATCCTCAAACGGAGGAGGCGCTGCTTGAACTTATGATACGGGCGCAGCATGCTCCAGGGATGACGCTAGCTACCGATGAGTTGTCGTCATCATGGTGGCTCGCCTGCGGTGTCGCGCCCCGCCCGGCGTTCATGCTTGAAGCCTGTGTCAGCGAGATGGTGGAGCAGGTGCCTCTTGTTCAAGTAAGGGGACATAGTCTAGAGATTACTGGCTTGCAGAGCGTGCATGGTTGTGTAGTTGCCGCCGATGCTACTCCTCTTCCCGGCGCCGAAATTCAACTTGTTGCCACTGGCCAGGTGGTTCACAGCAACAATAACGGAGTATTTCATTTGCAGGTCGCCGCCCCCGGACCAGGCCGAACTCATGGCCTGATTCGAATCAGGGCCCGAGGCGTGGAACAGAGCTTCGAGATACCGGGGCCGACCACGACACAACAGCCCTGGCTGATTCATCTAGAGCATCTGGGCGTTTGATCCTGGCAACAGCAGAAGGACCCAAAAACACCGAATTACTATAGCGGAGGACAAACGAATGAAAATCAAAATGGCATTCTTCGGGGCGCTTGCCGGCGGCGCCGGCGTCGTGGGGCTCTATTTCGGCCTCGGCATCAACTGGATCTCTCTGGCAATCGTAGGCGGCGTGACGCTGCTCAGCTACATCGGGGCGCACTTTACCGCGACCACAGGTTTCGGAGAGTTCATGCGGGGCTGGCTCATAGGCCTCAACGCGGGGTTGAACGGCTCCCTTGGAGTAATTGTGTACTCCCTGCTGCTGGGACCGGCCGGGGTGGCCGTTGGGGCCGCGCTCGGTGTGCTGAATTTCGTCACCGTCTTCCCTGTGATCTCCCGCAGCGAAGTGTTTCAGGGCTTTCTTGGTTGGCTCTGTCTGTTGCAACCCATGTCCTACCTGGTGGCCGGTTTGGGACTGTTCTTTTACCTCGCGAATCTGATCCTCCACCCGGTAGCGCTGATCACGAGGACACAGTACCTTCGAATCCTCGGCATGCGCGTGGACTGGAAAACTGGCACGTTTTTCCAGCGCGGTGGGCTTTTTAGCAATATGAACCCGATCGACACCGCGTACAACATGGGGAATTTCTCATTCGTGGACAAAGCGCCCGGTCCCTGGCACATCGAGCATGAGGCGGGGCACACGCTGAATCTGGCCACATTCGGGAGTCTGTTTCATCTCGTGGGTGCCATCGACGAGAACTTGACCGGAGGTGGCGCCAACGCATTTGCGGAGCGCCTCGCGGAGAGCAACAACCCATCTACGACCCAGAGCAACATCATCGCGATGTGGACCTAATAGTTTGCACGGCCTGGTAGTGCCGTCGACGCAACCCTGATTGCAGAAGCCAAAATTTTACTTATCGCCACCGGACAGAGCGTCCGCAACGATTTTCACAGAGTATTTCATTTGCAGGTCGGCGACCCCGGACCGTGGAACAGCACTTTAAGATCCCGGGACCGACCACGGCACAAAACCCATGGCTGATATGTTTGGCGCAGTTGGGGTTTTATTTTGACAAGAGCGGGAGGATCCCAAAATGCCGAATTACCTGACACCGGGCGTCTATGTGGAGGAGGTTTCATCCGGGGCGCGGCCGATTCAAGCGGTCGGTACCAGCACCGCAGGTTTCGTTGGTGTGGGGCCGGACCCATCGGTCCGGCCCCACGAACCGGTTGCAATCAATAGCTGGTCGCATTTTCTGCGACTGTTCGCCCCCGGTTCGCACAAATCAAATACCACCCATCTGGCGCAGGCCGTGTACGGGTTTTTCCTGAACGGCGGCGGGCGCTGTTACGTGGTCAACTGCCAAGACGAAACGCAACTGACAGGCGATCGCAAAGGGCTCGGTGTACTGGAAAGTATTGACGAGATAGCCATCGTGGCAGCGCCGGGTTTCGTTTCTCCGGCGGCATACGACGCGCTACTCAGCCACTGCGAACGCATGGAGGACCGGGTAGCCATTTTGGATGGACCGGCTTCGGCGGCGGCGATCAACGACCTGACGCGCGTGGCCACGGCAAGGCTTCAGGTCGAACCGAGTGATGATGAAGAGAGTGAAGAAGGGGATACAGGCGGTTCTTTAATGGAGGGGGGCGGTGGCTTGCGTCCCAGAAACTCTGACGACGGCTACGGGGCCGTGTATTTTCCCTGGATCGTGGCCCGCGACCCGCAAAATCCCCGGGACCTGATCCGCATGCCGCCTAGCGGCCACCTGGCCGGAATCTACGCCCGCAGCGACGCCACGCGGGGGGTGCACAAAGCACCCGCCAACGAGGTGGTGCGCGGGGCACTCAATGTCACCTACCGGGTGACGCGCCATGAGCAAGCCGAGCTCAACCCCCAGGGGGTGAACTGTATCCGTTTCTTCCCGCGGGAGGGAATCCGCGTGTGGGGTGCCCGCACCCTGGCACCGGCTGCCAACGAGTGGCGCTACATCAATGTCCGGCGACTGTTCAACATGGTCAAGGAGTCGATTGCGCAAAGCACCCGCTGGGTAGTCTTTGAGCCAAACGATCAGGACCTTTGGAAGGCCATAACGCGGGATGTTTCGGCTTTTCTCACCCTGTTGTGGCGCCAGGGCGCGCTGTTTGGCGCCACGCCGCAGGAGGCTTTTTTCGTGCAGTGCGACGCCGAGACCAACCCGCCAGAGGTTAGGGATGCCGGCCAGGTCGTCACGCGCATCGGACTGGCGCCGGTCAAACCAGCCGAATTCGTCATCTTCCAAATCGGTCAAGGCGTGGGCGGCACCGAGTCGGAGGTTGAGGAGTAAACTGTCCGGAACGACGTCCACCGGCACCCTGAGGATTATAAACAGGCAAGAGAGCAAAGGATTTAGCGATGCCAGAGAATCAAAACCCTGAAGGAGCCGTCACCGGCCAATGGACCGACCCCTATACTTCCTTCCACTTTGCCATCGATATCAATGGCGTGACTGAAGGAAGGTTCGTCGAATGCAGCAATCTGGGCGTGGACGTGGAAGCCATCAAGTACCGGGAAGCCGGCGCCAATCAAATTGTGCACCGGTTGCCGGGCCGGGTGGAGTACGCTGACCTGACCCTGCGTTACGGCATGACCGGCTCGATCCAGCTCTGGCAGTGGATGCAATCCTCCATAGCCGGCACTGTCGAGCGGCGCAACGTTTCGGTGGTGATGTACGGTCACGACGGCGCGACTGAGGTTATGCGCTGGAACCTGCTTAACGCCTGGCCCCGGTCCTGGCGCGGCACGCAACTCGATGCCCTGGGCAACCAGGTCGCCATCGAGTCCCTGATACTGGTTTTCGAAGAATTTGAACGGGTCCCCGCCACAGGCGCCGCCGCGGGTGGAGAGGAAGAGGGCGGTGAAAGCAGTCCCGCCACGGGTTAATTCTGAATGTCGAAAAGCATGTCGTTAATAGCGATGCTGCCGGAAAAACTCTGGCGCCTGGCGCGCCTGACCCTTAATCGTTTGGTGCTGCGTATTCGACAGCAAAAACCGTCCGGCGCGTCAATTGATCGGGTCATTGATGTCGAGCAGGCCCGCGAGCAGGCAAAGGCGGCCTGGTTGGAACAGGTGAGCAGGCGGGCTCCCTATCTTTTGGCGCAGGTCCGGACATACCCACAGGCAGGCCAATCGGCGCCCCCTCGCCCCAGACCCACTGTGCGGCGGGTGATGCCCCAACCAAGGCCCCGGGCTTCCTCTTCAGCGCAGACGGCATCGCAAGCGTCATGCCCCGAAAGTCCCCAAAACCAGTCGCTGGTATCTTCTTGGCCGGAACCGGCCGGCCCGGCGACCTCATTACCCCCCGAGGCGGGCGAGAAGGAGTTTAAACCACCGCCCCTCTCGAACAGGAAACGGCCCACCCCAACGACTGCATTGAAAGAAACGACCGTGTCATTGCCGGAGGAAAGGCCTTTTTTTGATAAACAGATTGACCCGTTTCCCGGTAAAGCCAGCGAGCGAGACGACCTCACCGATAAAGGGTTATCCCTGAAATCTGAAAATTCACGACCGATGCACGATATGCGACCTTTATCAGAGAACGTACGCGAGCCTGTTAGCAAGGGGGGTGTTGATGTCCCGAAGCAGGACGTGAAGGACGCTTCAGGACGGCCTGTCAAGATCGATACCGGCGAGCAGCTCTGGCCTGACGCCGCCAATTATGAAATGGGGGACACCGGCAACAATGCATCGAAGGCATGGGCCGATCTTCGGCTGATGGAGCATGAAGTCCCCGGTCCCGAGACCATGCCCAGTACGGCGCCGATGGCGCGACCATCTCTGCCCGTTTCTGATACCAGGTGGCCCCAGGAAGAGGTCCCGGTAGCGAATGTTGCGCCTACACCGTTGATCCTTGCGGCGGGCGAAGGGTGGCAGCCCGGCGAGTCGCGGTCCTCCTCGGTTCCGGCCAATCATTGGCCGCACCTGTTGCCGGACCAGCAGCAGGACACATCCATGACGCCGCGTTCTCTGTGGAACGAGAGCGAGTATCGCCGCCGGCTGCTTGATGAACAACGGGGAGTGTAATGGAAAAAGCGGTTTTGCTGATCGAACATTCTGGAGAGCATCTGCGTTGCCTGTTGAATCCTGAGCACCTTGAGTTGCGGCGCCACGCTGGGGTGGTTTCGCGTCGTTCACTGGGCGGGGTCATGACCGGTGCCAGCTTGAGTGACGATCCCTTGTTGTATGTGGGCGGCGGCCGGACCGAGTTTACCCTCGATCTGTTGTTTGACGTCTCGCTTGCGGTGCGGGGACCGGATGCTGCGCCGCTGGACGACGTGCGGGAACTTACCGGGCCCCTTTGGGACCTGGCGGAAAACAGTGTTTCCGGAGATCGCCGCGGTCGGCCGCCGACGGTGCGTTTTCTATGGGGCACCAGTTGGAACCTGCCCGGGGTGGTGGCCGCGGTTTCCGAACGACTGGAACATTTCACTAGGGACGGCAAACCACATCGTTCTTGGTTGCGGCTGTCCCTATTGCGCGTGGCCGTTGCCGGGGAGGCCGAACCTAATGAACCCACGGCTCCTCCCCTTGATCGGGAAGAAGCTCGTCAGCGTCTTGCCGGGAGCGAGTTGGTTACCCACGAACCGGTGGGTGGCGACCGCGGAGGTGAAAGGCTCGACCAGATCGCCGCCGAGCGTTTCGGGCATCCCGGATATTGGAGCCTGCTGGCCGAGGTCAACGACCTGAACGATCCGCTCCGCCCTGCCGGCCGGCCACTGCGGGTTCCGGCGGATTCTTCCCTTGTTAGCGGCGGGGGCAGAGCATGAAACAGATTCACGCGCTGCCCGGCATCAGGGTGGAAGGCGTCGAGCCAGGTAAGGGGTTTCACGTATCCCGGTTACGGATCGTGCAGCGGTTGGATGCGCCGAGCCAATGCGAATTGCGTTGGAGTGCGTTGACCTCGGATACTTCCGCCCGGCAGCAGGTCGCCGTCAAGCCGGGCGATTTGCTCAGCGTGCATATCGACGGCCAGCCGGCGGCGGTCTTCAGCGGCGAGGTTGCCAGCGTCGAGCACCTGCATGAGCCGTCCGGCGCATTTACCCTGTGTGTGCGAGCCTACGATGCACTGGGCCGCTTGCAACACCGGCAGACCGTTCGTACCCATGTAGAAATCACCACCGCCGAACTGGCCCGGACCCTCGCTAGCGAGGCGGGAATGAACACCGAAGCGAGTGCCGAAGGACCGGTCTGGCCACGTATCGTGCCCCGCTTCGCTCACGATCTTGCTCTATTACGGGAGTATGCTGCACGTAGCGATTTGCACTTCTTTGTGCTGGACGAGACTCTGTGCTTGTTTTCCCTCCAGGCACTGGAAGACGACATTCTAGAACTGTCCCTGGGGGAGAACCTTTTCGAAACGCGGTTGGAGCACAACGCCCTCCGGTCCGTGAATACGGTGCGGCTGCTTGGCTGGGACCTCCATACCGGCGAGCCCCGTCAGGTTCAATCTCAAAGGGCGACCAACATTACGGTCGGGGAATATTCCACCGGTGAACGAACCCTGCTGGGAGCAGTGGTGGAGAGCGACAGCGAGGCTGAGTTCCTGCTGGCCGCTGAACTGGAGCGCAATCAAGCAGCCAGTGAAGTAATGTGGGGCGTGGCGGAAGGCGACGTGGCTCTGAGGCCGGGCCGCCGGGTCAGGGTGCGGGGTGTCGCGGCAGGCCAGGAAGGTCCTTACCTGCTCAGGACGGTGGTACATACCCTGGATGCTGACAGCGGCTACATCTGCGAACTGGATACCCGTCCGGAATCGCCCGATCACCCACAGGCGTTACCGGCACTGGTAGTAGCTGAAGTCTGCGATGTGGACGACCCCGAAGACTCTGGGCGGGTGCAAGTCAGCCTGAACAGCTTTGGCGATGCTCTGAGCTCCTGGATGATGGTCCTGCAGCTCGGCGCGGGCAACGACAAGGGCGTGGTGGTATTGCCGGAAGTGGGCGACCGCGTGCTGGTGGCTCTACCGGACGGGGATCCCTCGCGAGGGATCGTCCTCGGCGGCCTGTTCCACCGTGACGGCCCACCCCGCGATCCGAACGCCGCGCACCGTTCCGGCGAACACCGCCCGTACAGCCTGGTAACACGGGGTGGACAACGCATCCAGCTCAACGACGCGGACGGCTCCATCCGCCTGCAGAACTCTGAGGGTAGTTTCCTGTCCCTCACCCCCGACGGATTGCTGCTGCATGCCGAAGGGGAACTAGTAATCGAGGCTCCGGGCAAACGCCTGGTCCTCGGTGCCGACCGGATTGATATGCAACGGAGAACCTGAATGAAGCTATTGACGGAGGATGCAGATCTGCGCTGCGCTCATGAACTGGGACGGGTGATTATTACGGCGAGCCAGGGGTGGATCCGTATCGAGGATCGCCGGGTACTGGTGGAGCATGATCCCGTGTCACGTTCCATCGGCGGTTGTCCCAACTACGGCCCGACTATCAAGCCCTGCACCTTGACCCTGGCGGTGCAGCAGGGGTATTCCTCGCTGGTGCGGATCGATGGCCGGCGGGTATGCCTGGACACGGTGATCGGACTGACCGATGGTACCCCTCCCGGCACTGTAAGGTATCAGGTGCGCAACAGCGGTCAACAATTCGTGGAACAGGAGCAGCCATGAGAGGATCCGTAGATCGTGCCTGGCTGTTCGCTCTTCCGGCGGGTGCAATAGCTTCCGATCCGGGGGACGCGCCCCGCGGCCTGACCCTCGGTGCTACCGGCGCCATCGCCATGGTCGAAGAGCAGCGAGCCGTGCGCCAGGCAATTTTGTTGCTGCTCAGTACTCGGCCAGGCGAGCGGATCATGCGGCCCGATTACGGCTGCTGGCTGCATCGTCTGGTATTCGCGCCGAACGATGCCGGCACCTCCGGACTGGCGATTCATTACGTGGGAGAGGCCCTGCGGCGCTGGGAGCCGCGGGTGACGATTGTACGCCTGGATGCGGGCGCCAACCTGCACGGTAGTGGCGACGCTTCGGTGCTGGATATCGTACTGGAATACCGCATCCGCCGCACTCTGTGGGAGGAGCGCCTGACAATCGGTTACGACCTGCATGGCGCCCGACTGGTTACTGTGCCGACCGAGCAAGATTTGCAACAGGGGGATTTCAGGGCATGAGCCTGCCGACACCCAAGCTGGACGACCGTACCTTCCATGACCTTCTGGCCGAAGCCAAACGACTGGTTCGCGAGCGCTGTCCCGAATGGACCGACCTTAGTGCCAGCGATCCCGGGATCACCCTGCTGGAGCTTTACGCCTTCCTTACCGAGGTCATGCTTTACCGCATAAACCGCCTGCCGGAAAAAGCCTACATCGAGTTTTTACGCATGATGGGAGTCAAGCTTGCACCCCCGAGCGCCGCCAGGGTAGCGCTGCAACTGCGACGTACCGATGGTATCACCCGCCGGATCGAGGTGCCGCGGGGCACCCGGGTGACGGTATCCCGTAGCGCCGAGGGGGAAGAGCCACCGGTCTTCGTTACCGCGGCGGCCGTTACCCTGGAGCCAAATCAGCAAAGCACCACGGTTCTGGCCCATCACTGCCGATTGGTCCAAGGGGAGGCGTTGGGGGTATCCGACGGCCTGCCGGGGCAGAGTTTTCAACTGCGCAATGCGCCGGTGGTAGCACCGACTGGCGATGAGCTCGACCTTGTGGTGGCGGTGGAAACGACCGAAAAACTCGATGAGCGCGTCCCTTCCTTAAATCACGAGGGCGCCACCTTCCGGGTCTGGCGGGAAGTGGCGCATTTTGCCCGCTTCGACGGCGATGACCATGTCTACGTCGCCGACCGTGCTACCGGCATCATCACCTTCGCACCGGCGGTGCGCGCCGCGGGCGCGGATACCGGCAACGGCTTGAGTAGGACAGCCGAGGCTGTCGCCGCGGTACCGCCAGCCGGCAAACGCATCTGTGCCTGGTACCGCTGCGGAGGCGGTCCGGCGGGCAATGTGGCCGCCCAGGCGCTCACCGTGCTCAAGGATCCGATCCCCGGTTTACGGGTCGACAACCCCGAGGCGGCGGTAGGTGGATGCGAGGCCGAGTCGCTACAGAACGCCCTAGTACGGGGGCCGCAGGAACTGCACAGTCTCCACCGTGCCGTTACCGCGCGGGATTACGAAGCGGTGGCCCTGCGAGAGGGCAGCGTGGGCCGCGCCCATGCCGTCGCCCGCGCCGAGCGCTGGCGTTTCGCCGACCCCGGCACGGTACAGTTGCTACTGGTACCGGAACTCACGCGCAGTGCGCAACGGCTATTTAGCAAAACACAGCTCGAAAACGCCCGAACCGAAGAAGCCCTGACCCGGGTACGGCAGTCGATCGACGAGCGGCGCCCGTTGGGCACCTGTTGCGTCGTCGACTGGTACCGTTTTAAGCCGATCCAGGTACATGCGCGGTTGGTGCTACACCCGGAAGAAGACCTTCAGGCGGTACGCAGCCGGGTGGTGGCCCGTCTCTGTGAATTGATTAATCCCCTTGGCAGCCATCCCCTGCGACGCCGACTCCATGCTTCCGATATCTACCATACGGTGCTGAACGAACCAGGTGTGCTGTATGCCGACGGCGTAAGGTTTTTCGTCGACCAGGCCCCAGACGCTGAGGTAGGAGCGGTAAAGGTCGATCCTTTTCATCGCGGCCTTTGGTACGTCGCCGCCGGCGACCGTATGTTCCGTACCATGGACGACGGTTCGGGCTGGGAACTTCTAGATCGGTTCGACGGCGAGAGTGTCGAACAGGTGGCCTGCTGTGATTACAAGGCCGGCCTGGTCGCTGCCATATCCCACCAGACGGGCGATGACGGCGAGACAAGCCGAGTGCGCCTGAGCGAAGATTGCGGACGGAACTGGACGACGGTCCATGAATTGGGATTCCGGGTCAACGATGCTGCCTGGCTTTCTCGCGGCGGTGCCCCGGTTCTGTTGTTGGCGACCGACGAAGGGCTTTTTCAGGTACCGCCAAATTCCGGACCGGTGCCAGTACTGGTTGACCCGAACGACCAAAGTCTTGGCTTTTACGCCGTTGTATCGGTGGAAGCTCCACGGATCGGAACCCAGGTCGCCGTAGCGGCGCGCAACAGCCACGGCGTCTACCTCTGCCCCGATGATCAATTGGAAGGATTTCGGAACATCGGCCTGACAGGGCGAGACGTACGAATACTGTCCGCTCAGCGCGTTGGTCCCCGGGCGTTTTTATGGGCCGGTCTGGCGGCAGTGGGCGGGGCGGAAGGGGACGGATGCCAGCGTTGGGAACTACGCCGAGATCCCGAGGAAATCGACGGCTGGACCGCCATGGGCAGCGGCTGGCGCGGCGGTTCTTGTCGGGCTATCGCCAGCCACGGCGAGCATGTCTATGCGGCAACCTTCCATGCCGGTGTGTTGTCCATGGACAGCGCCCGCAAGAATCCCGCCTGGCAGGTACCCGGCATCGACTGTGGCCTGCCGCTGCGGGATACCGAGCGCCTGCTGCACCGGGTGAACGACCTGGCCGTAGCACCGCCCCTGGATCAGACCGACGAGGCGGACACGATACTGTTGTGCGGTGGCTCCAAGGGCGTATTCGGCAGCGACGACAATAAACGCTTCCGCTTGGTATCGGATACCACCTTTAGTGAACTAGTCACCATCGGTGAAGGGTATCTGTTCTGCAGCGATGAACACCAGATAGAGACGGTACACGATGGATCGACCTGACATAGAAGCCCTATTGCCGACCGTTTTCCAAGACGCGGTACGGCCCGGCACACCCCTGGACGCGTTACTGGAGGTGGCCGCGCGACTGCCGGAACCGGTGGAGGAACTGCTCGCCTCGGTGGACCGGTTATTCGACCCACGCCGCGCACCGGACGAAATGGTCCCGTTTTTGGCCGCCTGGGTCGACCTGGACCATTTTCTGGTGCGTCGGTGCGCCGACGGATCGGGGGGCGAACTACCGACCGGGCAGGGGCACTTGCGGGAGCTATGCGCGGCTGCCGCAGAGCTTTCGCGAATCCGAGGCACCCGCCGTGGCTTGATACGATTTCTTGAGATTGCCACGGGACGAACCGGATTCCGTATCGAAGAGAACCGGGATCACAGCGGAGCATCGCGGCCTTTCCATCTGTTATTAACAGCGCCCCGGGAAACGGAAGCTCATGCAGAGCTGATCCACGCCATCGTGGCTTTCGAGAAACCGGCCTACGTCACTTACTACCAAGATGAACTCAGTTTCGAATAACCCAAAGGAATCGAGCCATGCCAAATTATTTCGAAATTTCTCCGACGGACGACGTTTTGACCTTGCAGCAAGGCCAGGGGGCGGCCGGTTTCGCCGTGCGGTACGTGGGCGAGCGGTCGGTGGAGGCAAAAGCAAAAGCCGTGGCCCTGCAGGGGGCCGAGCAAGCCTGGTTGCAGGTGGCCAAACCGGCGACCAAAGACATGCAGTCGAACCAGACTCAGACCTTCAAGGTGCTGGTGAACGTACCACCCGGTACATCGGCGGGCCGCTACGGTCTAAGGTTGGATGTCATGTCGGAGGACAACACCGATGAAGAGTACAACCAAGGGCCAGTGATCTCCTTCGAGGTCCCCGAGCTGTCGGAGCCGGCCCCAAAAACAGAAAAAGGGTTTCCCTGGTGGATCATCATCGTCGCTGCGGTGATTTTGGCGTTGGCTGCCGGCGGTATCGCCTGGTGGCTGGTGGCTCGCAATGACGTGGATCCGCTTGATTCGCCAGCCATACCGCTAGTGTCTCAGATCGATTTCAGCGAAGCCGGTGGCGGTTTCTTTGCCAGCGATGCTTATCTGAGTTCCGGGATTGCGGTGGTGGAGGCGAAGCCTCAAGGTAGTTACTGTGCGGGGGCAGTGCCGACAATTTTGCCGGTGGGTCGCTACCGGCTCCCTAATCCGGCTCTCTCCACGGCGTCTCCGGGAAACCTCAATAGTTGCAACGCGGTGAATCTAGTTTTCAGGCTTCAGAACCCCGCCTCAAAGATATCCATTGAATTTTTTGGTGCTAATACGTCGTATCTTCTCAGCGCTTATGACAATGGCGGAAATGTTGTGGCATCTGACAAGGCAAACGCTACTCCCTACAATTACAGTACTCCCAGCACCGTCACAGTGAGCTCTGAAGAGACGCTGATCGACCATTTCGAGTTCGGGCACCAGGGAGCCCTGACGATGATCCAATCGATCGAAATCACCACCCCTGACAAAGAGTAACTGGGCAGGCCATGAAGATAAAAACTCTGCAAATCATGCTGCTGATCGCCGCGGTACTCTGTGCCGTCGGTATCTTTGCTGGCCTGGGCGGCGGCAGTCGTATCGATGGGCATAATTTCAGTCCGCCCGCATGGTTAAAGGGCCTGGGTGGGTTTGCCGGCGGCCCACGCCTTTCCGCTCGGGATTTGACTGCCAACGGTGTCTCTCTGCAGGAACCGCTGGTATTGCCCAGCGGCAGGACGAGGCAATTCAATGTCGCAAGTGCCGATGGCAAGGTTCGGAGGGTCGCTTTTCTGGTGACAGGGTCCAGCCATGGCACACTGAATATCCGCTATAAACCGAATTCCGGGCAGAGGTTAAACGGCAAAAGAGTAGATCCGCAGAGCTGGCCCAACGAGGAAAAAGGAGACCCGAGCTTCGTGGTGTACAATGGCGGCGGAAAATTCGTATTTACGAATGCGGGACCCAGCAGTCTCAAGATCCGGTTGGAGGACTAAACCATGAGCCCGCTTCAAAGCCTGCGCAAACCGCTCTTTCTGCTCGCCTTGATCGTGCTCTGTGTCGTTCTGCTTGCCGAACTGGGGGTTGCGGTGGCGGCTCCCTTGCTGGGGCGCTCCACCGGAGCCGTGGGTTGGGGGATACCGTGCCTTGCGCTACTGGACGGCCAACTGGTGTTCACCGCGCTGCTGATGGCGGCGCCACTGGTATTTCCGGAGCGGATTACCGGCCGCATTCAGGGGCTGGCCACCTTGATTGTGTCTCTGTTGCTGCTGCTGGGCTGCCTGGCGGCCGGCGTAGCGGCCATCGGATTGCTCATGCTGCTCATCGGCTTACTGCTCGCCCTTCCCTTCGGACCGATAGCTTATGCCGCCATGGGTTACGCTACTTTTCCCACCGGCGCCGCTGCCACCACCCTGGGACTGCTCATGACTGGCAAGCTGATCAGCAGCGGCGCGCTGGTGATGGCGCACCAGCGTTTTCTGGAGAACAGGGGGCTGATTCTGTTGATCGCCACCTCGCTGCTGGCCACCATCATCGTCTCCTTCCTGCACGGCATGGTGCCGGGTTTCCTGGTTAGCGTGACCGATCTCATCGCTGCCCTTATAGTAGTAATACTGGCGGCGGTCTGGGTGATCGTCAGCCTGGTCTTCTCCATTATCGCCGTGATCAAGGCCGTGGCTTAAGAAGCAGGGCCGAAAAAGAACCTATGCTATACTAAACCCGTTTAAAGGAAGAATTTATCTTTGCCTAGGAAACCGATAGCAACAAAAATGCGTTACCCGGCTGGCGATAACTCTGTTGGGTCGCGATTGAGTCGCTTGTGAAAAAGTAGCTTTAAAACATTTTCGATGCCCTTCGGACTCCA
>MAXT01000363.1 GCA_001751225.1 Desulfuromonadales bacterium C00003107
GATTAATCCTTATGCAATGCCGGATTCAATTTGGAACAAAATACAAGACGGCCCAACCTACGTGGGATAGGTTGGGCCGGTCGATGTTCTATTGGTCGTGATTTGTGAGAAATCACCAAAGGGGTCGCGAGTTCCTAATAAACTGGGGGCGATTCACTATATTGTTACACTTATCGAGGGCACCTTACTCTGATCTCGTTAGACCTTTCCCCCTGCACATTTGGGATAGGCCAGCCCCCTAAGCCCTCTAAGTGTTGAACCCATATACGCGTTGACCTTTCTTTAGTGTCGCGAGGCGCAACAAACTCTTCAACCGCTTCTTCATCATCCAGATCAACGAGCTGTCCGATCACCTGACCTATAGGGCCATTTGGGTCGGTTCTAGCAAGCGCTACGATACTACTTAGACCGACTTGATTAATTTGGACATTACCCTTATCGTTGCAGCTCAAACTAAACATTCCAGGATTGGAAAAATCTTCATTCGTACCGAGTAATCGTTGAAATCCTATACCCATTTGTTGGCTTGTTCTTCCTTCACGCATAACGTAACAAAGATCTACGTCTATAGATTGCCCATGTTTTTCAATAACAGAGTCCACAGATAAAGTCAGCTCGCCACCAGTAATATCAATAGTACGCACATCCGGCACATCTGTTATGGCAACAGATACGAATTCAACCCCATCAGGTATTGATAATGCGTCCTGAATGGCTTGATCCGTATCACGCACTACTTGTCGAGTACCACAAGCAGACAACACTAACATTAACGCTACACAACTTAAAACACCCTTCTTCATTTCACTTCTCCTTCTACAAAAAATAAATAAAACATCCTTAATGCTTGAACCCTACGCTATTTTATACAACTACCCCCAAAAGTACAAAAGCAAAGACCTGCGCTACCCACTTTTTGCATTTTGGGCTAGAATCTCTCATAGATCAGCTAAACGTATTATTATCCTTCAGTCCCAAGACAGTAGCTGCCTAAAAAATCGGCCCGCCAGGTATGCTGGCGGGGCCGTCTTGCTTTTTGTCCCAGAATGGTTTCTTTCAGATTTGAGGTTGCTTTTCAGCGCTTCCCACATGCCCTGCAATGTTGGAAAAGCCTACCAAGTTCCCTTGGCGGGCTTTTTGTGTTTGACAGAGGGCGAAATGCAGGAACACAGCCCCCTACAAAGCCCATTTCAAATACTTGCGCCAAACCCGCAGCCAAACACGGGCGATGGAGTCGATGGCGTCAGATAGCGCGGCGACACTATACTGCTCAAAGTTTATTTTCTGATTTTGAAGTGAGTTCCAATTTTCTTTGGTTACGGTGTTTTCATCAAAACCGGGAGGGATTAACTCGTGTGAGAGCAGATAGGAATACTGACAGACCGTGGCCATAAAATCCCAGGTGTTGTTATTCCCTTCCCCCCAGCCAATCTGAAACTTGCGGCCAGTCAATTCCAGCTCGACCTTGTTAAGGATTGATGCTGCATAGCTGGGGTGATCCTTGAACAGTGGAAAACCTGCCGGGTTATAAACGAACCGCTCTTTTTTTCTATCGATCTCATAGTACTTCTTAACCTCTTTGTCCCATGCTCCTTCGGCCCTGCCGTGGATGTTGGCTCCTGCGGAAAAGCTGCGACTGTCACAATGAAAAGGGACATGCGCATCGGCAATGTAGTGGCTGAGCATAAACATCAGCACAGCGATATGGTTATTCGTCGGAGTGACCGGGGATCCCTTGACCTCTCTTTTTTGCATTTTCAGATTGTCGATCAGGGCATGGGCAAGGGCCTCGCAGCGATCGGGGAGATTAGTGTTTTTATCAATGCTGAAGCCCTTGCCGAAAAGGTCGGACTCCTGCCCCAGTGAGAACATAAGGTGGGAGGTGGGAAGCTTGCGAAATTCGCATGTGCCGGGAACCGGTGTGAACTTGAGGACATGGCTGCTGGCCATGTCTTTGATTACCGCGTCAGGGTACCAGGCCCCCTGGATTACGTCGTCGCGGTAATGCTTGAACCAGGCAACTAGCTTATCGACATATTTCTGATTAACCTCAGAGTGGCCGGACTTCTCGAGCCTTTCGATTGCTTTGAAGGCCAGCCATGCATGGGTGTATTGTTTCATGGTTCTCCCTATATTTAAGCAAGAATACGCGGCATGGTTCTGCTTTCATGCAAACCCATGGTTAGGTGTCGGGTGGGGCGCCCCGGATCCTGCCCCTAATTTAAGTTTGGAAGAAATCATCTCGACCGCCTTCTGTGCGAAGCCTAATGTATATCAGCAGGCTTCATTATGTAAAACCTTTCTTATTTTCTGGATATATGGTGAACCGTCGTCGGAGGAGATTAGCACTGGAAACACCTTGGCATGCCTCAGCTTCTGTGAAAGGGCATCAGGCGCTTCGGCAAAGGTGTCGGTGCCAACTCAGGTCAACCAGTGCTGGTCCATCTGTAAAGCTCCCTCTTTTAGGACCACCGACAAATAGAGCTTTCCGCTAAATATTCGGTATGCTGACAAAGTAGGCGCCTTAACTGTAAGTTTTTGCGAACGCATCAAAGATGTCTACCAACCAAAACAAAAACGACGAGAACAGGAGTCGGGCATGGAAAATTTATGTGAACTTAAATGCGAAGCCTGTCGAAAGGGCGCGCCCCGGGCCACATCGGAGGAGATCGCTCAGTTTCGAGCACAGATTCCCGAGTGGGAGATTGTCACCGTCTGCGGCATCGAGGTGTTGAGCCGAGCCTACAAGTTCGGCAACTTTGCCGAGGCGCTAGCCTTCACTAACCGTGTCGGCGAACTGGCCGAGGCCGAGGGACATCACCCGGAGATTCTTATTGAATGGGGCAAGGTGACGGTGCGGTGGTATACGCGCAAGATCAAGGGCCTGCACCGCAACGATCTTGTTATGGCCGCCAAGACCGATGTTCTGCTGATATAAACTAGGTTTATCGCGCAAAGCTAAAAATAAAAAAGGCCGTCGTTGGACGGCCTTTTTTGTATCTATCCTTGATTCAGAGCGTCGATCAGGCGTCGGACGGCTCGTTGAATTCGAAGCCGCAGACCGGGCACTTGACCTTGCCGTTCATCATACCGTGATCATCCATCTTGCTGCCGGTAGTGGCACATCCCGCCAGCACTGCAACCATCAACCCTGTCAACAGATTCGTTACCAATTTTCTCATGATGCTACCTCCCGGAAGTTGGAAAACTTTTTCTTTCCTTTGAGTCACAGCCTATCCCAAGCCTGTAGCCAACGATTAAAGGATCGGTAAAGATTGGGTAAAGAAGGCACGAAAAAGCCCCCGGCAGCTGACTAGCTAAAGGGGGCGGTTTCAATAAATGATTTTTTTGGAGACTTACTCAGCTTGTTCGTTGCCGAGCCTTTCGAGATAAGCCTGCCACTCAATCGGCAGCATATGCTTCTTTTGGTTGTTGCATTCTTTACAGCAGGCCACGCAATTACCCCGTGTTGAACGACCGCCACGAATCACCGGTACTACATGGTCAAGGGTCAGCGCTTTGGGCGCCACCTGACAGCCACAATAGTGACAGATACCGGTGGCGATGCGGTTTTTCCACCACTGACTGCGACGCAGCTCGCGAGCTTTTTCCCGCTCACGGCGCACCTGCTCTTCAGATACCTCGACAAAGAATTCCAAAACACTGCCCTTCGACTCGACCCAGCCTTACAGAGGCTACTTCAGCAGCACAAAGCCCATCTGGCGTCCCGTCTGACCATCATCCCGGCGATAGGAGAAGAACAGCTCCCGATGGCAGCAGGTGCATTCGGCCACCACGCTGACCTGGCTGGCGGCAAGACCGGAACCTTCCAACTGCAGCAGGCAACTCTTTTGTAAATCGAGCTGCCACTGGTGCAGATCGGTTTCCTTGGCGATGCGCGACCAGTGGCCGCTGCCTGCCTGAAATGCGTCCCGCACCGGGCGGTCGACGGTATAGCTGTGAGCGGCGATGCCGGGCCCCACAGCGGCCAGCAACTGCTCGGGACGGCTACCGAAGACGCTCTGCATGGAGGCGACAGTTTTACCCAGCAGACCGCTGGCGGCGCCCCGCCAGCCAACGTGAACCACGGCCACGACCCGCTGCTTCGGATCAAACAGCAAGACCGGATAACAGTCGGCCACTAATACACCGATCATAATCCCGGGCTGGTTGGTCACGATGGCGTCACTTTCGATGCTTAGAAAGTGCGACAGGTCGTAGTTCGCCTGGTCGATGACCAATATGTCGTTGCCATGCACCTGGTTGACGGTGAGCAGCTGATGGGTCTGCACCTCAAAGGCCCGAGCCAAGGTCGAACGGTTGCCTTCTACGTTATGGCGGGCATCCTCGGTGGTATAGCCTAGGTTGAGCGAATTAAAGGGGGACCGACTGACCCCGCCGTTGCGAGTGCTGAAGCCAGCCTGCAGATTGTGCTGAGTCGCCCAGTTGGGCCGTAGATAGCTGATCTTTCCCTGTCGTACCTGTTTCATGGTGGTTGAATACTCCCATTATGATCAAACGGCCGAAGCCGCCGAATACTTGTTCTGTAAATAATCAATAATCGACTGCATGTCTGCAGGCACAGCACTGGAAGAGTCCAGATACTCGCCGCTGACCGGATGAATGAAACCAAGCAGTCTGGCGTGCAGGGCCTGGCGATCGAGGCTTGTGGCCAGACGTCGCAGCTCGGGATCCTTGAGGGTCTTGATGCGATTGCCGCCGTAGACCGGATCTGCGAGGACGGGATGTAGCATGTCGGCTAAATGGACCCGAATCTGATGGGTGCGCCCGGTTTCCAAACGCAGCTCCACCAGGCTCAATCGATCCTCCTCGTAGACTTGCAGCACCTTCCAGTGAGTCACTGCCTGCCGACCGTTGCGACTGCCGGTGCTCATCTTCTTGCGCTGAGTCGGATGGCGCCCAATGGGCTTATCGACGGTACCTTTGGTGCTTGGTAGCAGGCCATGAACCAGAGCGACATAGCGACGATTGATGCTGTGATCCTTGAACTGCTGGGCCAGATGCTGATGGGCCTCGTCGGTCTTGGTCGCCACCATGACCCCCGAGGTATCCTTGTCCAGGCGGTGCACAATGCCGGGCCGCAGCTCGCCACCGATTCCCGACAGATCCTGGCAATGATACAATAGAGCATTGACCAGGGTGCCCTGGGAATGGCCGGGCGCCGGATGCACCACCATACCGGCCGGCTTGTCGATGACAATCAGCTGGGAATCCTCGTACAGAACGGTCAGGGGGATGTCTTGCGAAAGAGTTTCGGTAGGCACCGGTTCGGGCAGAGTGATAGCAATCTCTTCGCCACCCTTTAGCTTGGCACTGGCCTTTACTGCTGCATTGTTGAGAGTAACCCGTCCCTCGTCAATGAGACGCTTAAGTTGCGAGCGGGACAATTCCGGCAGCGCCTCGGCCAGAAAGCGGTCGAGGCGTTCGGGCATACGCGAACGATCAAAGGTAAAACGCTGCACGTGTTCCATCTACCAGATGGGACTTTTGATTTTGCCGGCCTGTTTAATCATGATATCGACAATAGCCCGATCATAGAGCTGCTCCCGATTTTCAACTTCTGTTGAAACGCGGGTCAGATAGTGATCTCGCCCTTCCTGTAGCTCGTCGTTCAACAGATCGAAAACCGTGTCGTTTTCGATCCCCTCCTTAACCTTGCTCTGGTTATAGAGAGCGACATCCGAAACGATGGCGCGGGCCAATCGAAAAGCGATCTGTGGATTATCAACAACCCTGGCCATAGTACCTCCCTAGGTAAAACGGACGTTATATCCGCCTTGAACTTCCGGATGTTTCCGTACGATGAATCTGTGACCTGGGCGGACTGCAGCGTCCACCCCGGGGGCTGATCAGGATGCCGGAAAGGCCAGATAAAGCGTCGAATTGCCCCGTTTGAGCAACAAGCGCACATACTTGGCTTTTTGGATATCCTGCACTGCCCCTTCGAAAGAGGATAGATCGGTAATCTTATGCTGATTAACCGCCAGAACCAGATCCCCTGGACGAACACCGCCCCGGGCACTGCCGCTCTCGGTATCGATGGCCTCAACCTGCACCCCGCCACCTTCGACAGGAATCACAGTCAACCCCAAACCGGTCTTGCGGGCTTCTTGATCCTCAACAGACTTGGTAGCGTCGTTTGCGACCACCTGCTGTTCACGACTGGCGATGGTTACCGTCAGGTCCAAACGTTGACCGTCCCGCAGAATTTCAAGTTTGGCGGTACCGCCGGCGGGGGTATTGGCCACCAGCAGCTGCAGACTGCGTACGCTAGTAATCTCACGGCCGTTATAGCTTAGCAGTAGATCACCGCGGCGTAGTCCGGCCGCGCTGGCTGGTGAATCGACCAGCACCTGGTTGACCAAGGCGCCGGTGATACGATCCAGACCAAAAGACTCGGCCAAGGCCGGCGACAGGGGCTGAATGCCGACCCCCAGATAACCACGGACCACCTCGCCGTTTTCCATCAGCTGACCGGCGACGAGGCGTGCCAGATTGATGGGAATGGCAAAGCCGATACCCTGGCCGGAAGCGACGATGGCGGTGTTGATGCCGATCACCTCACCGTAGATATTCAACAACGGCCCCCCCGAATTACCGGGATTGATGGAGGCGTCAGTCTGAATAAAATCTTCAAAAGCTTCGATACCGACATCGGTACGGCCGGTGGCCGAAATCACGCCGACAGTCAGGGTGCTATCGAGGCCGAAAGGGTTGCCGATAGCCAGCGCCCACTGGCCGACCTGCAGGGCATCCGAGTCGCCAAGCACCGCCACCGGTAGTTCCTCGCTGGCGGCAATCTTGAGTACGGCTACATCGGTATCAGGATCGGTACCGATCAGCTCACCGTCGAAGATACGACCATCGGCCAGTTTGACCTTGATCTCTTCGGCCCCCTTGACCACATGCTCGTTGGTCAGGATATAGCCTGCGGCACTGATGAGCACCCCGGAGCCGAGGCTCTTAGTCTGCCGCTGGCGTTGGGGATGACGTTTGAACAGCTCGCCGAAGAAGTCGTCGAACATGGGGCCAAGCTGCGGCACCCGTCGCACACGAGCAGCCTGAATATTAACCACCGCCGGGGTCACCTTTTGCGAAACTTCGCTAAAGGCCCGCTGGGTGGTAAGCAATTCCTGCGGCGGCCTTTCCACGGGCGGCGCGACCTTGCTGTCCCGCACCGAAATAGGAATGCTGGCGTCCTGACGCTGTTCTCGGCAGCCGCTAAGCAGAACAGCGGCCAGCAGACAGAGAATAAGGAGCAAGCGATAGGTACTCATGGCAGGAAGATCCCTTTTCAACAGAAAGAAAACAACCTGCAGCGTACCCAAAAAAGGCCCCTGTGTCAATTGTTTCGGCGGTTTGCGACGATACAACGGACCAGTTCCAGCAGGTCTTGATGACTACCGCAAAAATCGGCATGAGCTAACCGGTTGTACCGGTCGATCAGGCAGGTGTCGAGCAAAAAGGTGGTCAGGCCTGCCCGCTGGGCCGGAAGGTCATATTCGGTGTCATTGCCGACCATAATCGCCTGTTGTGGATTGAGTCCCTGTGAATGCAAAATGTCGACAAAATATTGCCGATGCGGTTTGCAGAATCGGCTGTTTTCATAACTGGTGATCAGTTCAAAGGGAAAGTCATCCAACTGGCCCCATTTCAGACGCGCCTCAACCACCGGAAGAGGAAAAACTGGATTGGTGGCGATAATTACCCGCAGTCCGCTATCGAAACATTCCTGCAAGATTTTCCGGACCAAGGGAAAAGGACGGACCAACGGCGCGAGGCGCTGCAGACCATTGTGACAAAACTGGTTCAGACGATCGCGAAAGAGTGTTCCATCGATACCAAGGCGCTCTTCAATCAGCGTCAGAAAAAGATCTTCCATGGTCTGTTCACCTTGATCCGCATTGAGCAGATCAAAGGCGCTTGCAACAACCGTGTCTGCAAAGCGGCAGCGATTGGCCAGGTCACTGAAATGACGCGCCAATCCCCGCACGTAACCGGAAATATAGGCATCCATTTCGACATTGAGTAGGGTTCCGTCAAGATCGAACAGGATCGCTTCAATGGGTGGCAGTGACGGGCAATTCATGCAGAAGACACTCTCGATTCGCTGGCAAAAAGTCTGTCCATAATAGCATGAGCCTAGGTTGCCGGAAAAGAACCAAAAGACCGGCGTCAAGGCGGCAATAAGTCCTTGACTTGCCTTGCCATGCAGGGTAGGAATTCAATAAATACAACGAGGTAAGTCATCAATGAACGATATCAGAGAAGAAGTCAAAGGACTGCTCATCGGTCTCAAGATCCGCCGTCTGCGCCAGGAACGTCGCATGACCTTGCAAAATCTTGCTGAGGCGACGGGCCTTTCCAAGCCGTTGCTGTCTCAGATTGAGAACGAGCAAGTCATACCGCCTCTGGCCACCTTGCTGCGTATTTCCAAGGCGCTCAAGGTCGGGCTGCAGACCTTTTTTCAAGAAGAGGATGGTGCCGAAAAGTGTGTCTTGGTGCGGGCTGGCGAGAGTCACCGCATGGACTGCCGGGCCAGCCGCAGCCAGGGCCGATCCCCCTACAACTACAATTCTCTAGCCTACGGCAAAAAGCAACGTAGTCTTGAGCCTTTTTTGATCGAGTTTGAGGTGCGGCCCTGGCAGAACGAACTGTTGGAAACCCACGAAGGGGAAGAATTTATTTTTCTGCTCACCGGCAAACTGGAGTTTCACTACGGTAACCAGATCATGACCCTCGATCCGGGCGATTCCATCTACTACGACTCTAAGGAACCCCACGGTTTCGTCGCCATCGCTCCGGCTCCGGTGCGGGCGGTCGCGGTAGTTTATTCGCGAGACTGACGGGGCGAGGCTTGACTATTGTACAGAGCGATATACCTTAATAAAGCCTTCCTCAAAACCTGCAATGACAGAAACAACGCTATTGACCACTTGCGGCCGACGGCCATGTCTAGCGGGCCGACCCCGCGAGCTTAAGGAGCTAACACCATGATCAGAGTCGGAGTAGTACTGTCCGGATGCGGTGTCTATGACGGCAGTGAAGTCCATGAAGCGGTTCTGTCGCTACTGGCCATCGCCAAGGCTGGTGCCGAAGCGGTATGCATGGCGCCGGACATGGAGCAGATGCATGTGATCAACCATTTCAGCGGCCAAACCGAAGCCGGGCAGTCCCGCAACGTACTGGTCGAATCGGCCCGCATCGCCCGCGGGCAGATTCTCGACATCGCTACGGTCTCGGCGAACGATATCGATGCTCTGGTGATTCCCGGCGGATACGGCGCCGCTAAGAACCTTTGCGACTTTGCCGTCGCGGGTGCCGATTGCACAGTCAACATACAGGTACAGCGCCTGATTGAAGAGATGCTGGCCGCTGGCAAACCGCTGGCGGGAATCTGCATCGCTCCGGCTATCCTGGCCAAAATCCTTGGCAAACAACAGCCCCCAGTAACGCTGACCATCGGCACCGACCAGGATACCGCCGCGGCCCTAGATACCATGGGCGTCCAGCATGTCGCCTGCCCTGTGGATGAAGTAGTGGTCGATAAGCAGCGCAAGATCGTCACCACCCCGGCCTACATGTTGGCCGACAACATCGCCCAGGTGGCCGTCGGCATCGAAAAAGCCATCCAGCGCATGCTGAAACTACGCTGACAGGCGGCACAATGAGCCCAGGGAGATCTACGAGGGGGTGAAGGCCGAAGAGCCGCAGCCCCCTCTGTCTATTGAGGACCGTGCATCTTGGGTTAGAATCAATAGAGTAGTTGCCAAGCAACTCTGAATTACAATGATCTTTTCCGGGAGTTCTCATGAATCTGCCCGCCAGCAACAGTCCTTTTGCCCTGCCGCCCGAAAGGGATGCCTGCGCCATTATCGGCTTTATCCAGAAACTCGGCACACCAACCCACGGCAATCTACAGCGAACCATCGATGCCTTGATCAAAATGGGCCACCGGGCTGGGGAGATTCGCGGCGAGGGTGATGGCTGCGGGGTGCTGACCGATATCCCCCGTCTATTGTGGCGCGAAGGGCTAGCCCAGTCCGGCCATTCAGCCGACCAAGCCGATGCCGCCGACTTCGTGGTCGCCCACCTGTTATTGCCGGCGCAGTCCGCCGCCCCCGAAGCCGCCTTGCGCGGCGAGATCCTGCAGCTCTTTGAAGCTGCAGGCCTACAGCTGTTGGTGGAACGGCCCTGCCCGGTACGCAGCGAGGTTTTATCCACCAACGCCCGCCAGGCGGAACCTTTCTTCTGGCAGTTGGCCTGTCAAGGACCCGCCACAGGGGATCTGGACAAAACCCTCTACGATCTGCACCTGGCACTGGAGACCAAACTACCGGTCCATGTCGCCTCCCTCTCAAATCAGGTTGCCTCCTATAAGGTACTCGGTGCCCCCGAACTGCTGTCCCGCTACTATCCCGACCTTAAACGCCGAGACTTCCTCTCGGCTCTGACGATCGGCCACAGCCGCTTTTCCACCAATACTCTGCCCGATGTGCTGCGCGCCCAGCCTTTCAGCCTCCTTGGGCACAACGGCGAAATCAACACCATTGCCCGGCTGCGCGAAGAAGCTCGCCTATTAGGCATGGATCTGCCACCGGGCGGCAGTGATTCCCAGGATCTCAACCGCATCCTCGAAGGATTAATCCGCCGTTTCGACTTGACCCTGTTCGAAGCCATGGAACTGATCTTTCCGCCTATCTTCAACGACCATGAACAACTGCCCGACGAGTTACGTCCCATGTACTCCTTTTTCCGCCGTCTGTACCAGGCCAGCGCCCAGGGTCCAGCGGCCATCATCGCCCGCCATGGAAGCCACTGCGTTTTCAGCGTCGATGCCATGGGCCTGCGGCCCCTGTGGTTCGGCGAAACAGAACGGGAATATTTCGTCTCCTCGGAGGTCGGCGTCGTCTCGCAGGATGAGATCGATTCCGACCCCAAGACTCTGGCGCCCGGGGAAAAAATTGGCCTGTTGGCCGTAAGCGGACAACCGGTAACCGTGTTGAGCCATGAAGAACTTCGGCAGGCCGCGTATAAGCGCTTTAGTCGCCGCACCTCCCTGGCCAACCACGCCCGCATGCTGACCCATGCCAAGCAGCTACAACCAAGCAAGAAATCACCAATCGCCGCTTTCGGCCGCAGTAAGAGCCTGCTGCGGGACAATCTATTGTCGGCCCTGGCCTGGAAAAGCAGCGATCTGCGCAATCTGCGAGTCATGGCTGAAAAGGGCCAGGAACCCATCTCCTCCCTCGGCTACGACGGGCCTTTAGCCGCCATCGCCACCGGCAGTCAGAATCTGGCCGACTTCTTCAAGGAGCAGGTGGCTGTGGTCACTAACCCGGCCATCGACCGGGAGCGGGAAGCGGAACATTTTTCCACGCGCGTCTATCTCGGTCCCGCCCCCCGACTGCAAGGTCAAGCGCGACGAGCCGTGGCCCTGGATGTGCCCTTGCTCACCGGGGGCCGCCGACTTGAACCGCAGTCCAACGATGCCGCCGTTGCGGCGCAATTCGGCAGTGCCACCCTGGAACGGTTGCTCGGCCACTTTGGCGGCGGGCGCTACCGTTATCGCACCCTGGCTTGCGCTATGCGCTCTGGCGAGACCGCTGACCAAGCCCTGCAACGGTTGCAGGACGAAGCCATCTCGGCCGTCGCTAATGGCGCATCATTACTACTGCTTGATGACAGCAGTGCCTTTAGCAGCAGCAACAGTTTTATCGATCCACTTTTGGTAATGCCCCATGTGCACCGGATCCTCAGCAACGCACAGGATAGCGAGGGCCACAGTTTGCGCCGGAACACTTCGCTGGTGTTACGCTCCGGTGCTTTGCGTAATCTGCACGACCTGATCTTCGCCATTGGCATGGGGGCCGATGCCCTTTGCCCCTATTTGATGTGGGAATTAGCCGACGAATACCCCTCTGGACTGGAACACTTAATTACGGTACTGGCCAAAGGCCTGGAAAAAGTCATGTCGACCATGGGGTGTCACGAGCTAGGCGGCTATGGGCGCCCCTTCGCCGCCATCGGCCTGGGTCCGGAACTGGCCGAACTGTTCGAGGTGCCCAACTTCTGCGGTTCGCCCAGGGGCGGCCTGACCCTGGAGAAGCTGGAAGAACAGTGGCTGGAACGCAGCCGCTTGGCCCGAAGCCGTAAAAAACAGCCGATGGTGGGTCAGTTTCGGCTCTATCCGCGGATTTGGAAAATGGTCGCTGCGGTGGCTAAGATGGAAGCCAACTACGCCGACCTGTCCAAGCTCATCAGTCAGTTAAAGATCGAGAACCCACTGGCCATCCGCCACCTGCTGGGATTCACCTTTCCCGAACCGTTGAGCGTCGATCCCAAAGAGGTCGATGCTACGATCGGCGACCATGATCTGCCAATCCTTTTTTCCGCCATGAGTTTCGGTTCCCAGGGGGAGACGGCTTTTCGCATCTATGCCGAAGCGGCCAAAAGGCTCAACATCATCTGCATGAACGGTGAGGGTGGCGAAATCCCCGACATGCTCGGCAAATACCACCGCAATCGCGGCCAACAGATCGCTTCAGGACGCTTCGGCGTGCACATGGCACTGCTCAACTCGGCTGATTTCCTCGAGATAAAGGTCGGTCAAGGGGCCAAGCCTGGGGAAGGTGGCCATTTGCCTGGGTTTAAGGTCACGGCCAAGATCGCCGAAGCGCGCCATGCCAAGATCGGCGTCACCCTCATCTCGCCGTCGAACAATCACGACATCTATTCCATCGAGGACCTGGCGCAGATCATCGAAGAACTGAAAACCGCCAACCCCCGTGCCCGCATCTCGGTCAAGGTGCCGGCGGTAGCCGGCATCGGCACCATCGCCTTGGGCATCGCCAAAGCTGGCGCCGACATCATCACCATCAGCGGCTACGACGGGGGCACCGGCGCCGCCCGCCGCCACGCCATAAAGTTTGTTGGCTTGCCGTCAGAGATCGGCGTGCGGCTGGCCCATCGCGCTCTGGCCGAAGCCGGCTTGCGCCATAAAGTGGAAATCTGGGCCGATGGCGGCATGCACAGCGGCCGCGATGTGATCAAAATGCTGCTGCTCGGTGCCAACCGAGTTGGTTTCGGCACCCTGCCGATGGTGGTCATCGGCTGCACCGCTTGCCGAGCCTGTCATCTCGGTACCTGCCACGTCGGCATCGCCACCCAAATGGAATCTCTGGAAGAAGCCCACGCCCAAGGACTAAAACGCTTCGTGCCGCGGGTTTTAGAAAATGGCATCATCTACGAAACCACCTTTTTCCGGGCTCTCGGCGAGGAGATTCGCATGCTCACCGCCCGTCTCGGTTTCCGCCGCACGCAGGACCTGGTCGGCAAAGCCGAACTACTCGAGCAACAACGGGGCCTCGACCGCCTCGACCTGAATGAGCTGCTAGCCCCGGTTGAAATTGGCCAGGAGCCTCGTTCAGTGAGCGACGTACGGATTATCCGCAAGCCCCTCAATTACCTGACCTCTCTGATTTCAAGTTTGGTCACCGAAGCCTTTGACGGCCCCGAGGATCGTGTCCGATACGAGGATGACAGTGCCTCCAGCAGCGACCGGGCCATCGGCACCTACCTGGCCGGCACCATGACCCGTGGCGAGCTTGAAGGGCGCTGGCCAGCGAAAAAGCGGGTTCTGCTGCAGTTTCGACGCCGAGCCATTCCAGGCAACGGCCTGGCCGCCTTCAATATCCCCCGCATCAACTATCGGGTCGAGGGTGCTACTCAGGACGGTGTCGGCAAGGGTGCCACAGGGGGCAAAATTGTGATCCTCAAAGGGGAAAACCGCCAAGGACAGAGGGTTGGCGGTGCAGTCGGCAAAGGCCTAGCCTACGGTGCCACCGGCGGCCTGTTCCTCATCCAGGGAGACACAGACAGTCGGGCCTGCATTCGCCTTTCGGGAGCAGAGGTGGTTCTGGGGGGCCATATCCACCAACCCATCGATGACCGAGCCGGGAATATCGCTGGCCGGGCCAATCTCAAGGGCTTCGCCTTCGAATACATGACCGATGGCAAAGCCGTGGTGCTGGGCGACCCCGGCCCCTGGCTCTGTTCGGGCATGACCGGCGGTACCGTCTACTGCCATCTCGATGAGGCCATGGGTCTGACCCAAAAGGCCCTGCAGAGACGCCTGGCCAAGGGTGCGCAAGTGGTCATTCGCCCCCTCGACGCAGCCGATTGCGCCACGGTGAGCCGACTGCTTGGAGAATACGAACGGGAATTGCTTCACTCGCAGCAAGCAGCCGAAGCCCGCTGGGTCGAAAAAGTGCGCCAAAGCTGCCCCGACTGTTTCGTCAAAATCGTCGCCAAAGACGAAAAACCAGAGCCGCCGGTAACCACTGAATAACCGTAGAGCTGCCTAAGAACTGAAACGGGCTGAAAGATAGCCAGCCCTGGGAATCAAAACACGAAACGAAAACTCCATGCCTCTCCTTTATCCACGTCCAAACTGGCTTCGGGCACCAGTAGCGCGCGGGCCCCGTTACCGGCAAATTCTTAATTACCATCGCCAAGGGCAACTACGCTCGGTGTGCTACGATGCTGCTTGTCCCAACCGCGGTGAGTGCTGGTCTCGCGGCATCGTTACATTTATGTTGCTGGGCAACAAGTGCAGCCGAAGCTGCCGATTCTGTAATATTGGCGACGGCATTCCCGCTCCCCCCGACCCAACTGAAGCGCAACGGCTAGCAGTGGCGGTAGCTGAGCTGGGCTTGCAGCACGCGGTCTTTACCGCCGTCACCCGCGACGATCTGCCTGATGGTGGCGCAACTCAGTTTGTTGCGGTGGTACGGGCGGTGCGCCAGAGTTCTCCGACCTGCCGTATTGAGCTGCTAATTTCCGACCTGCAGCACAATTGGCATGCGTTAGCCGCCATTATCGCAGCCGCACCGGATGTACTGGGGCACAATATCGAGACAGTACCCCGGCTCTATTCAAAAGTGCGGCCCCAGGCCAACTACCAGAGATCGCTTCAGTTGCTCAATGAAATCCACCGCCAGGCGCCACAACTACCGACTAAGTCGGGTTTGATGCTCGGTCTGGGTGAGCGTCACGAAGAAGTTTTGCCCGTGCTCCAGGATCTAAGGGCGGCCGGTGTCTCTCTACTGACCCTCGGCCAGTACCTGCCCCCAAGCAAAAACCACCAACCGGTGCAGCGTTATCTGCCGCCGCAGGAATTCGTCGAGTTGGCCCAGGCGGCCAAAGAGCTGGGTTTTGCCGGTGTTGAATCCGGGCCGTTGGTGCGTTCGTCCTATCATGCTGCTGAACAATATGAGGAGGGTTTTCATGCCTGAAAAAAACGGGATTCACGACCAGATCATTCTCGGCTCTGGACCGGCCGGCTACACAGCGGCCATCTACGCCTCGCGCAGCAACTGCTGCCCGCTGCTGATCGCTGGCATTCAACCCGGCGGCCAACTCACCGGCACCACTCTGGTGGAAAACTTTCCTGGCTTCCCCGAAGGCGTGGACGGCCCGGAGCTGATGCAGCAAATGCGCGACCAGGCGGTGCATTTCGGCACCAAACTGGTCGATGGCGAGGTGACCAGAGTTGAACTGGATACACAACCCTTTCGCGTCTGGGTCGACGATCAATCTTACCGTTGTCGGTCGCTGATCATCTGCACCGGCGCCTCACCGCGCATGCTCGGTCTGGAAAACGAAAAGGAACTCTACGGCCGTGGGGTATCGGTCTGCGCCACCTGCGACGGCTTTTTCTATCGCGACAAGGAGGTGGCTGTCGTTGGTGGTGGCGATACTGCCATGGAAGACGCCCTGTTTCTGGCCCGCTTCGCCACCAAAGTAACGGTCATCCACCGCCGCGATGAACTGCGGGCCGGACCGATCCTCGCCGAGCGCGCCCTGCAACATCCCAAAATCGAATTCCTTTGGGACTCGGTGGTCACCACCCTGCATGGCGACCCCAAGGCCGGATTTCAGGGACTGACTGTCAAGAACCTAAAGACCGAGAAAGAAAATAAATTGATCTGCGACGGTGTGTTCATTGCCATCGGCCACAACCCCAACACTGGATTGTTCAAAGGCCAGCTAGATATGGACAAATGGGGTTATCTGGTGACCCATAACAATACAGCGTCTGCGGCGTTTTCGCAGCCGGTGACGTGCAAGACCCCCATTTTCGTCAAGCCATCACGGCCGCCGGCAGCGGCTGCATGGCGGCAATTCAATCTCAGCGCTATCTCGAATGCGTCGACGATGCCGACTGCCTGCAGTGTGGTAGCTGAAGATCAAATATGTTTGACAAAAAGCGGACCAAGTGGCATTAACTTGGTGCTACAAAAATCATGTAATAACACTGAAATTTTTTACAGGAGAGACCCTATGGATATCAATCAAACCCTGGCGGAGCTGAAAAAAGATCCTGAGTTTGCTAAGAATGTTGGGATGGTACTGGTTCACAACGGCAT
>MAXT01000364.1 GCA_001751225.1 Desulfuromonadales bacterium C00003107
GCATAAAATCAGAATAGAAAAGAGCGGATTATGTTGGAAGAAGATTTGATTGACCTTGAGCGGAAATTAGCGGCAGAACCAGATTCGCAGGTAAAGGCAGACATAGCAGCGGATATAGAAAGAGTAAGAGAACTCTTGATCGGAGAATAAGAGATGAGAGAAGCAACGCATCTACGGAAATTCATTCAATGGAAAATGATTATGGTTTATTTAGTCGCAATTCTGTGCTTGACTGTTGTGCTGGCAACGGCAATCGGGCCTGTTTATATATCGCCACATGAAATAATCGCTTTGATAGGCAGCAAACTTCAGCTCTGCGAAGCGCCTTCTTCTTCCGTGAATGACATAATCATCTTTGATATTAGACTGCCACGGATATTTTTGGGGATATTGGTGGGCATCGCACTTGCAACCGCGGGGACTACGTTGCAGGGTCTATTTAAGAATCCAATGGCAGACCCATACGTAATAGGAATATCATCAGGAGCCGCAGTTGGTGCTGCTCTTTCTATTACTGTTCTCCCTCAGTTCTTAGCGATTTACACTACGCCGTTTATGGCTTTCTTAGGTGCTATGTTCGCAACATTCCTTGTCTATAACCTTTCAAAGGTGGGCGGAAGAATACCAATAGACACTTTACTGCTCACGGGGATAGCGATTAATCTGTTTTTTTCCGCTTTTTTATCCTTCATGATGTATCGAGCCGGTCACGATCTAAACCGTCTCTTTTTCTGGTTGATGGGTGGTTTCTGGCTCGCCAACTGGACACAGGTGGAAATAACGGTTCTGCCTGTTATCGTCGGATTCGTCCTGATTTACCTCTTTGCAAAGGACCTGAACGCAATGCTGCTTGGCGAGGAATCTGCACAGACATTGGGAATAAACGTAGAAGGTGTAAAAAGAATCCTTTTGGTGCTCGCAGCATTCATAACCGCAGCCGCGGTCGCCTTCGCGGGCACTATTGGTTTTGTCGGCTTGATAATCCCTCACATTACGCGAATGCTCGTTGGTCCTGACCACCGCATACTGTTCCCCGCTTCCGCATTGGTAGGTGGTATCTTTCTTGTTTGGGCAGACGCATTGGCACGGTTAATGGGCGAGATGCCGGTTGGCATAATCACAGCATTCTTCGGTGCGCCTTTCTTTATCTATCTACTCAGGAAAAGGAAAACCGGCTATTATTAAGGATAACAGAGCAAACGAGTTTTTATACGCACTCGGCAGCGCCCCGGCACAAGAAATAAAGTGCAACATGCTCAGGGAGTGTAGCAATTTCGCCTTCTTCCGCTTTATATCTTTCGCCTTTCATCCTTATCGCCGAGGTTCGAACCATCTGTATTTCCACAGGGGAATCGCCGAATACAACAGCATCTTCTAATGGGTCGAAGTCCGCAAAAGTTTCGAGTTTTAATGGCTTTGCATTCAAACTCGATTTGCCATGCAGCGATGTGGGCAACCGGATAAGCCGTTTTATGTCTGCTGTGACGGGCTCATCTGGTCTATCCGCGTATTTTACGCGCACGGCATTTGTTACTGCTTTTGTTATCTCACTCCATTTAATAGACTTGGCGAACTGAGGAATATTTCCTCTTTCTATTCGCTTCATCACTGTCTCATCTTTTGCGATTCTAATTATCCCTTCCGCCTTCTTCCGCTCCTTCACTCCCGCCCTTTTTACCACCTTGATAGCCTCTTCCTCTTCTATTTCCGCTATTTCGTGCAGGAAATCTATCAACCCATTGAGAAGTAGTTTCCCCCAACCATCGGCTATAAACTTCAAATCTTCACGCCCGGACTTTTCTCCGCCTTTCAGGAAGCTATCCATGTCAAGTCCTGTTGCGGTGATATAATCAACTATTTCACGCCGCTCTTGACTGCCAAGCCTTCGCACCTCTTTCTTTTGTATATGTATGTGATACCCTCGCGACCCTGAGAATACAAGCTCTATATCGTCTTCCTGAAATCCAAAATCATCGAGCATAAAGTCAATCAGTTTCTCCGTTTCTTTTTTCACGAGTTCCAACAAGTCCTCATAAGAATACTTTTGAAGCTCTGTTTCATCTACACCGTGGTCTGCGTCGAGGTCAAAGATCAAGTCCGCACCGAGCCAGTCTTTGCTTGCCATATCAGCCGCGGGATATTTATAAATAGCGGCGGAATGGTAAGCATGAGCCGGAGCATTCTCCTTGAGGTGATTTAGTAAGTCAACATCGGTGTTAAAGGATTTGTGTCTTCTCATCACGAGTTTCGCAGGGTAAGACGGGTCAAAGTGTACGAAGCCTAATTCCCGCATCCATAAATCCGACGGTAGTTCTATCTTCGCCGTCCTATAGTATTCCCGGAATTTGCTTCGCACAAATTTCTTCGTCTTCTCGTTCATCTTTATCCTTCGGGTAAACTAAAATTGGTAACGGAAATAGAAAAATGTTGATAGATAAAGTACGAGTAAATTATAGAGTATTTTGATTTACCCCTTTTCCCGTCCCATGCCCTATATACTTTTGGGGCATATCT
>MAXT01000365.1 GCA_001751225.1 Desulfuromonadales bacterium C00003107
AACAAGTGGTTGTTTAATTAAATTAAATCCCATTCTAATTCAATTAGTAGAACCGCGTTATGCAAGAGCAGAAACCAATTCAGTTGTCAATGGGGGCAGAATGAACAAAGTCTTTCGCGTTATCTGGTCCAAAAGTCGTGATTGCTATGTCGTTGCCAGCGAGCTGGCCTCTACCCGTGGCGGGGCTGCCGTTGTCAGCAAGGCCCTTGTGGTCGCTCTGGCCGCTCTGTGTCTGTCGACCAGCCCGGCGAGTGCCGACTTTACAGTCAACGGTGCGGCTCAAGCCGGTGCAACATACTCCAACGCCGCCACCATTGAAGACGTGATCGTCACCACAGCTTCAACCTCGCTGAGCAACTCGGGCACCATCAGCGCCGATACGGGTGATGGAAATGCGGTTGTGGTAGGCACACAGGAAATAGCGCTGCGTATCGACGCTGACCTGACCACCCTGACCAACACAGGCGATATCGTTGTTGATAGTACGACCGTTTATAGTAACCCCCTGGTCGGGGTGGTGCATATCAATGGTGTGGCTGTCGATACGCTGACCAACTCGGGCAATATCGATTCGACCGGTGGGGTCGTCGGGGGTGCAATTGACGGGCTCTCTATGGAAGATGCCACGGTGGGCACCCTGGACAACCAGGTCGGGGGTATTATCCGCGGCGGCGATGACGGCATACGGATCTTTGGTAACAGCACCGTCACCTCACTGAACAACGCTGGCCTGATAGAAGGTCTCTATGACGAGGGCCTCCAGGTGGAGGGCACCTCCACTATTTCCAGCCTCACCAACAGCGGCACCATCCGCGGGGAAGCTACTGGCGTACTCGCCGTTGCCGGCGGTTCGATTGATACTATCAATAACACTGCGGGCGGGATCATTGAGGCAGAAGGTACAGGGATATACTACACAGACAATTTCGCCGGTACCCTGACCAACGCCGGCACTATCCGCGCGGACGATTCTGATACTGTCTACGGGATCTATCTTGACGATGATCTATCCGGTACCATCACCAATACCGACCCCGGCACCATCACCGCAAGCTATTCTTCCAGTACCTTGGTTAAAGCCTATGGTATTTATGTCAGCGGAGACGTAACTGCCGCTGGTTTGATCACCAATAGCGGCACCATCAATGCCGAGGCTATTACAACTGATGACGATACGGCAGAAGCTTACGGTATCTATGTTTCTGGCGATGTTGCCGGCAGTATCGACAACAGCGGCACCATTACCGCCACCGCAGAGACTGGTTCTGATGCCTACTCGCTCTATGTTTCTGGAGGTTCGGGTACGGTTGACAATCTGGCCGGCGGCCTGCTCAGCGGCGATCTGTATGTCGGCGGTACGGCGGCGGTCAACAACAGCGGCACCATCGCGATTCCTGCCGGGGTCAGCGGCCGCATCGACGGAGACTATACCCAGACGGCTACCGGTACCTTGCGTACAGCGGTTGAGGACGACAGCACCTACGGCCAGCTGGATGTGGGCGGCACCGCTACTCTGCCCAGCAATGCTAAGATCGACGTGGACGTGGTCGGCAGCCCTAGTCTTACCCTTGATGCCGTTCTCACCGACGTGATCAGCGCGGGCACGCTGGATTCGGACGGTACCTTCGCGGTGACCGACAACTCCTCCCTGTTCAATTTTTCGGCGTCGGTCGACGGTGACACCGTCGACCTTACGATTGAGGAAGGGACTTCCATTCTCGATTCCACCATCGCCGCTGGCAACAAGCCGGCGGCCGGCGCGGCCACGACTCTTGACATGATTAAGGATGATCCCATCCTGAGCTCCAGCCCCGAATGGGCCCCGGTCATCACCGCCTTGGGTCAATTGTCCACTGACCAGGAAGTTTCCGACGCCGTCAGCCAGACCTTGCCCCTTCTCACAGCTAGTGCCAATGCCGCCATTCTTAACGTGTCGCACACGATCAATGACATCGTTCAGGCGCGTCAGGATGCTAATCTCGGTCTCTCCTCTGGTGATGACTTTTATGCGGATAAGCAGGTGTGGGCAAAGCCCTTCGGCAGTTGGGCGGATCAGGATGATCGTAAAGGCGTCAGTGGCTTTGACGCCGACAGCTACGGTATTATCATCGGTGCTGACGGTGAAATAGGTAGTGTCGACCGCATCGGTGCCGCTTTCGCCTACTCCCGCAGCGACGTAGATAGCAATTCCAGTGTCGCTCCCAACTCCGCTGATATCGACAGTTATCAACTGGCGGTCTACGGTAGCCATACTCTCGATGAGCGCACCGAGATCAACTATCAGGCCGATGTCGCTTTCCACCAAACAGATGGCCGTCGTACTATCAGCTTCATGGATCAGGTTGCCAAATCAGATTACGACAGCTGGAGTGTTCATCTGGGTGCTGACATTGACCGTACCTTCTCCCTCGGGGAGAAGACCGATATCACTCCGTCGGTGAGCATTAATTACACCCGATTGGAGAGTGAAAGCTACAGCGAGAGTGGTGCCGATGCTCTTAACCTGAAGGTCGACAGGGATAATACCGACGAATTGATTCTTGCGGTGGATGGCAAACTTACCCGCGACCTGAGTGATCGGATTACGTTAGAGGCCAACCTCGGGGTTGGCTACGATATCCTCAACGAGGACAGCAGTATTACCTCGGCTTTTGCGGGTGCGCCGGCAGCGGCTTTTGTCACCGATGGCCTCGATCCCAGCCCCTGGCTGATGCGCGCTGGAGTAGGGTTGGTTGCGCAAGCCAGCGACACATTTGAGTTGAGCGCCCGCTATGATATTGAAGCTCGCGATGACTTCGACAATCAAGCCGTTTCGCTGAAACTGCGCCGGAGCTTCTAGGGCTTTTTAGTTGTACAAGGTCTGATTAATCCAAGCCCCCTCCGAACTGGTGGGGGCTTTTTTTGGGAATGATGCCAAGAGTGAAGTACTTTAAATCGCTGATTGCTATTGTTCTGGTTTGTATTTTGGCTGGGTGTTCCTTCGGACTCGGCCTTGTTTCCCCAGAGCAGCGCAAGAAAAATGCTGAATCTCTGGCAAGGCAACATGGCTGGTGCTTTATGAAGCTTCCTGTCGCCCCATTTACGCTAGTAGCCTTTTTGCCAGAGAGTGTCAATGCGGTAGAGGTTCTGACTATCTACATTGAGGGCGACGGTCTTGCCTGGATCAGTTCTTCGCAGCCGTCGACCAATCCAACGCCCGCCCGTCCTGTTGGGTTGGAACTTGCCCTGCAACACCCCAGAGGTGTCGCAGTCTATTTGGCCAGACCCTGTCAATATGTCGAGGGAGTCGATGCTGATTCTTGTTCAGCCATATACTGGACGGATGGTCGTTTTGCTCCAGAATTGATTGATGCTACAGATCGGGCGGTTGATCAACTGAAGCAACGTTTCAATGCTTCAACAATCGAACTGGTTGGTTATTCAGGGGGTGGGGCCATTGCGGCTCTGGTGGCAGCGCGACGAAAAGATGTGGGCCGCCTGGTGACAGTGGCAGGGACTCTGGATCATGAGGTCTGGACAAGGATTCACCGGGTCAGACCGCTGGAAAGATCTCTTAATCCCGCCGATGCCTGGCAAGATTTGGTTGCTGTTCCCCAGTTGCATTTTGTCGGCGCAGCCGATAAAAAAGTCCCACCTGCTGTCGCGGAATCTTACCGGAAGCATTTTCCGGAGAATTATCGCCCAGAAATTAGAGTCATCAATGGTTTTGATCATTCTTGTTGCTGGGTCGAAAATTGGGCAAAACTTTATCCTACGAACTGAAATTGAGTTAGGCAAGGAGTTGAAGACTTAAAAGAATGGCAGAAAAGAATGGGCCAAATGCAGTGGCTGCCACCTGTCAGTTTTTCGGAGGTTTTGCAAGTGAAGAAACCCGTTGTGCCGCAAGGTTCCTTAGGTTCGAATCTCACCCCCGGCCGCCATTTGATTACTGCTTAGATTTATGTAGTGGGTAAGCTTGTTGTGAACCCCGGATTCAAGTTGTAAGTGC
>MAXT01000366.1 GCA_001751225.1 Desulfuromonadales bacterium C00003107
GCCAAAAGCAAAGTGCGTCGGTCAACGTTGCCGAGTTTGAGCCGGTCGCCAAGAAAAGAACCGAACCCGGCCCCAATCTGGGCGATGGGGCCTTCGCGACCGGCAGAACCACCGGTCGCGATGGTGGCTATCGAGGCCAGAGCCTTGATGAAAGGCACTCGGGCGCGAATGTGGCCCTTTTGGTTATGAAAAGCTTCGAGGGCACCGTCGGTACCGTGGCCTTCGGCTTCCGGAGCAAAGGTGAAGACCAGCCATCCAGAAAAGAGCCCGCCGAGAGCGGGGACTAGAAACAGGAACCAGCGATGGGATACGGCCAGGGAATTGATGAAACTGCTATCGGCTGCAGCTGCTCCCTCCGCCATCGGAGGATGAAAGCCTGCCCACTTGCCTAGAATCCAGAATTCACTGAAATTGGTCACCATATAAAAGGCAACCGCGCCGATTCCGGCCACCAGTCCGACCAAACAGCTCAGCAACATGAACCGCCCGACGCTGCGTATATCTAATTTATTCAATGTATTGTGCAACTGTGACCGCTGCGGCATTAAACTCTCCCCCTTTTGCGCCGTCACAGCCAGCTCCCATCTGAAGCAAAACCTGTCGACTAATTAATCTAGCCATTCCATTCTGTTACAAAACAACTAAGTGTAAACGACCTGTTGATTTTATACAAACAACAAATCTATTAAATGCTTCCGAGGTCGCCAAGAAGGCAGTCAAACCATGTTTTGTGTTTAGTAAACAGAGTTCCGAGGTGATCATTCAAATATGGACTTGAAAAGCTAATGACAGGGAGAAAACCAGAGGAAAGAAAGTATCAGATCGACAATATGTCGAAGGGAAACAAACCTAGAACGCTAGAAAAAGCCCTCTTGCCAGACACCGCTAGCATGCGGAGGTCATGCCTGTGGAAACGGCTATAATAGAAAGGCTAAAAAAAGACACTAGCGAGGACCGATTAGCTGAGTAAAAATATTTTGGCGTCAGCTTCGGCGCAAAGCTTGCCGTCTGCTTCCAGGCGTGCTTTAACACGCAGCACTTTGCGGCGGCGCTCCACCACCTCGCCCTGTATCGTCACTTCTTGCCCCACCGATACTGGATGGCGGTAACGCACGGACAGCTCGGCGGTTACCAGCGTTTCTGCCAGTGTCCGTCCGGCGTAAATGCAAGCTTCGTCGAGCAATGATGCGATCACGCCCCCATGCACTATGTCTGGCCAGCCCTGAAATTGTTCGCCAATGGTTAGATGGCAGAATGATTTCAGGAGCTCTTTGTCGCAACTGAAAACAGCCTGTAGGCCGCTGGCATTTTCCTGGCCACAGACAAAACAACCGCGATCCTTTTTTAAATCGATGGTCAATTGATTCCTCACAATACATTGCAACAATGTTCAAGAAAAATTAATTGGGTCAGGCCATGCGATTAACATCAGATATCTGCTCGTTGAGGGTCCAGAAATCGTAGAGTACTCCAAGAAAGAAAAAACCACCGGTAAGCATATAAAGGATACCCGTGATCCATTTGCCAAGGTAGAAACGATGAATGCCGAAGAGGCCAAGAAAGACCAGCAGAATCCAGGCGATATTGTAATCTACCCGTCCCGCTTCAAATCGCAGGTCGGCCTGGCGATCCATGGAGGGGATTAGAAAGAGGTCGACAATCCAGCCGATAAGCAGAAGGCCGAACGTGAAGAAATAGATGGTGCCGGAGACCGGCTTGCCATAATAAAAGCGGTGGGATCCGGTGAAACCAAAAAGCCAGAGGATGTAGCCGATGACCTTGCTGTGGGTGTCCTTGATGTTCGTCATGGTGTCTGTCTCCTGAAATCAGGCCAGTGGATTTCCGAGAAACCTTCTAAAGGGATGCGCTGTAATGTGCTGTATGTAAAGGGGTTATTCCGTTCGACAAAAATGTTCCAAATGAATCCTGTCATAGGGCAGCGTCTCTTTGCTATGACCGGCTTTTTCTGCAACAGGATAGCCGATGCCGATGATTGCCTCAACCTCGTAACGGTCGGGTAGATTGAGAACCGTGCTCAGATAATCCGTGGCCGGGTCGCCATCAACGTGGCTGCGCTTGCGAATTTGTGACCAGCAACTGCCAAGACCAAGGTCCAATGCCGCAAGCTGAAGAACAATGGCGGCGATGGAGCAGTCCTCGACCCAGACGTCACATTTGTCCGGGTCAGCGCAAACAACGATAGCCAAAGGCGCCTCGGTGACAAAGGTCCCGCCCTTTGGTTTGGCAGCAGCCAACCTGGCCCGCTGCTCGGGGTCCGTTACCAGGATAAACTCCCAGGGGTTGCGGCCTTTGGATGAGGGTGACCGAAGTAGTGCTTCAATCAGTTCATCGACTTTCTCTGCTTCTATCGGACGATCCAAAAAACGTCGCACGCTGCGTCTTTTGCGTAATAATTCCAGCATTGTGCCCTCCAATTCCTACTAACAATATAGATAAAAAATAGTTCGCTGAAATCATAC
>MAXT01000367.1 GCA_001751225.1 Desulfuromonadales bacterium C00003107
AACGGAAAACATTGAGTTCCATCGGCAGCCTCCTGTTTTTAGCGAAGAAGGACGGACTTGACCGGCGCAGTTCACAGTGCCGCCGCCGATCCCCGTCAAAGCACGAAGTACGGCAGCTCTTCGCGACTACATAGAAAATCTAACATACCACCCGGATAAGCATAGCCTGAACACAGGTTAAAATGGTCAGCCCGGACCACGCCAGAGCCACCGTATGCGAAACAACCGAATAACGTAGCCCCCCCTCTTCCAACGCATGCCGCATCCCTTACCCCCGCCAAACTTCAGTTCCTGGCGCTATCAGGTCAAGGTCATTGCCATTCCGAACAGAGGTAAGTTCCCCATGCCTTGCAGGGGAATACTTACTTGATCGCTCAACAGTTCGCCGCACCCCAAGCCAACAAATCAGACTGTGTCATGCCCCATATGTGTGGACCAGCCGCAGTGTGGTACGCCACACTTTTTTTATATGCGGTCTCCGCCCTGTTTTGGGCAGCAGATCGGCTGAAAGAGTTTTGCAGCCCAAGGAAAGGTTTCCACATACAGGTAAGCACCTAAAAAATCGATATATTTTCTTGACCAAGGATCATGGCACATTTTATTTGGCATCTTATCGATCGGATCAGAACGGTTGGTACATATCTTGAGATTTGATGTGACCAGCGACCTAAGCAAACCGCACACTTTGGCAAGTTCAAGTACATTCAGCCTCCCACCTGAGGTGGAGAACTGCCAATCTTTCCTTCCAATTCCGAGGAACAGATGACCGCCCTTCCCACATCCCATCGTTGGTCAAAAAGCGCCGTTCTCCGATGTTTGCCATCCCTTATACTCCTGCTGATCATGGTAGGCGGCCTGCTGTTTCTCGATTGGTTTCAGCAGCAGTTCACGCCGCTTGCCGGGCTTTGGCCGGGCCTGTTCTGCAAGCTCCTTTTCGGCTTGGCCTTGGCTGCCCTGGTCATTTATCTCAACGAATTACGACTGCGCAAAGTCCAAAAAGAGCTGGGCAAACTTCGCCGGCAATACGAACCTGTCTACGACCTTTTCCAGAATATTCCCGATTTTCTGGTGGTTTTTGAACGGGACCTGCGCATCCAATACTGCAATTGGAAGGGCTGCTACTCCAAGGTGCCCGAGGAACACCGCCGCAGCGGCATCCGTTGCCATGAAGCCTTTTACCCGGACCAGCACGGGCCCTGTGACCCCTGCCATGCACAGGAGGTTTTCCGCACCGGCCAACCGATTACCCAGATCAAACATAATCCCAGAGTTGGCTATCTGGAGATTCGCTGTTTTCCGATCTTCGACGAAAAAGGTCGAGTCAGCTCGGTTGCCGAACAGATCTGCGATGTCATCGCACGGATTCAGGCAGACCAAGCTCTCAAGGAAAGTGAAAAAAAACTGCAGACGATCCTCCACTCCATCAACGACCCGATTCGCGTAGTGGACAGGGACCTCAATATCCTTTGGACCAACAGAGCGGCGCGCAAGGTCTTTGGCGAACCGCTGCTCAGCAAAAAATGCTGCGCCCTCTACGAAATGGATGTGGCCGAATTAAAAGCTTCTTCCTGCCCCACCAAAGGGGCCCTTGCCGACGGCAACACCCACCAGCATATCCTCACCCTGCCCCTTAACGACAACCAGGAGCATACCTTCAAGACCTCTTCCCACGTCGTCGAATGGGATCAGCAGCAACAGCCAACCGCGGTGCTTGAAGTGTTCTGGGACATCACCGAGATCAAACAGGCCGAGGCAGCTCTGCGCAAGAGCGAAATGCTGTTTCGTACGGTGATCGAATCGAGCAAGGATGCCATGGTGGCCATCAACCATCAGGGTCGAATCACCCTGTTCAACCCCGGCGCGGAACGGATCTTCATCCGCACCAAGGGGGAGATGTTAAATGCCCCGATTGAGCATCTAATACCCGCCGAATACTGGTCGCAGCATGGTCATTACATCAGCAGCTTCTTCTCCGGCACCAAGACCCCAGTCGCTGTCGGCAAGACCCTTGAGTTGCAGGGCGTGCGCCGCAACGGAGAGGTCTTTCCCATCGAGCTGACCCTCTCCGAAGGCCAGCTCGGCAACGAACGTTTCGTGCTGGCGATTATTCGCGACATTACCGAGCGCAAAGCCATAGAGGAGCAGTTGGTGCAACAGGCCAGTTTCGATGGTCTCACAGGGCTTCCCAACCGCAGCTTGATACTTGACCGTTTGAAGCAGGCCATCGCTTTCGAGCAACGCCAGAAACAGCACCTGGCGGTCATGTTTCTCGACCTGGACAAGTTCAAAACAGTCAACGATACCCTAGGCCACCCCGGTGGGAATATGCTGCTCATAGAAGTGGCCCGCCGGCTGTCCGAGGCTGTGCGCGACACGGAAACGGTAGGACGCCTCTACGGGGATGAATTCGTCGTCATTCTGAACGACGTTAAGGACACCGCGAACATACTGAGGGTGGTCAGGTCCCTGGAGCAAGCCTTCGAGGAACCCTTTACCATCAATGGCAGTCAACTGCTGATTACCTTTAGCCTTGGCATCGCCTTCTTCCCCGAAGACGGCACCAGTGCCGAAGAATTGCTCAAAAAAGCCGACACCGCCATGTACAACAGCAAAGATGTAGGTAGAAACAGTTTTGCGTTTTTCACCCCCTGCATGGAGGAAAAGATACACCAGCGCTTAAAGATGGAAAAGCTGCTGCACAAGGCCGTAATTAACCGGGAGTTTTTTCTCCACTATCAGCCGCGAGTCGATGCATCATCGGGCCGCATTATCGGCCTGGAAGTCTTGCTGCGCTGGACACCTGAGGGGATTGGTTCGGTCCCCCCCGACCAGTTCGTGCCGATTCTGGAAGAAACGGGCTGGATCATGGACCTCGGCCTGGAACTGACCGAGAGCGTCCTGATGCAGAACGTAGAAGGCCACATTGCCAAATTGAACAAGCTTAAAGAGTTAGGACTGCGAATCTCC
>MAXT01000368.1 GCA_001751225.1 Desulfuromonadales bacterium C00003107
TCCCCAAAGTCCGCTGAGACATGGCCCAGAAGTCGAACTTGCTACGCACCAGATTGGAAACTTCCTGCAAAGCCTGGTCTCGGGATAGATCCTTATCACGCAATACTTCAATGATTCGGTCCACCGTCAACCGCAGTTGATTCGATGGCCTCGGCACGGCAGCGATGACGCTTGCGGCAGCCAAAAGCACCAGCGTTAAAGCAAGCAGTATCGATCTTTTGGTGAACATCGTATTCTCTCCTTGCAAGACCATGGTCAGCGACCGGCCCTGCCTTATACTGTTTTTACTGGACTTCGGTAGTAATTGAGGCCACTGCCACAAATTCTGAAGCAACAATTATCTTTTGATCTTACCTTTACGATGTTGCGCATAAGTGGTACGTACATACAAATAAGGGTCGAGAGCTTGGCGTTTGATGCCTTCGTAGGTATCCTTATCCAAGGACAGCTTGGTTTCCTTATCCAGCACTTTGAGGGCGACCCGTTCCAGAGGCTTAATCCCGACATAGTGCAAGGGGTCGAGAAAAAAGTCGCCGGCCTTCCCGACCGTGTCTCTGGCCGAAGAAGGCCCAAGCAGCGGCCAAACAATATAAAACCCGTTGCCAACCCCATAGTTGCCGAAAGTCTGGCCCAGGTCCTCATCCTTTTTGCGCCAGCCAAGATACTTTTTAGCTGGATCGAACAGGCCACCAATGCCGGCAGTGGAATTGACCACCAAGCGCCCCAGTTCGGTGCCGGCATCGGAAAATTTCAATTGCAGCGCCGAATTGACGAAACGCACCGGCGTGCCGAGGTTGCTAAAAAAATTGGCCACGGATTGACGGGCCGGCTCCGGCACCACTCGATAGCCCCGGGCGATGGGCTTGAACAGGTAGAAGTAGAGCTTGTCGTTAACCCAGAACATGCCGCGGTTGAAAGGCTCTATAGGATCGTTGATATCAAAGGATTCTATATCACTATCGGTGAAATCTTCGTCATCGCCCTCACCGTAAAAATCGTCTTCAGCAGTAAAATCATCTGCCGCCAGGGTCTCCTCTGTGTGGGCGGTAACCGATAGGGCAGATTCCTGAATTATCACTGCTGTATCTGCCTGAACTACTTCCTGCGCCAGAGCGGAGCTCAGGCCGCCGAGGAGTAGAACCAGCACCATTATAATAAATGCTCGCATCACAAGCCTCCCGCCTGTTACTTATCGAATATATATTTGCTGACCAGTTTTTCCAAATTGATGGCCGATTCGGTCTCGAAAAGCTCTCCACCGGGCGCGACATATTCTTCCAGGCCGCCCGGAGTAATATCGATATATTTACTACCAATGATGCCGGCAGTCCGAACGGAGGCGATACTGTCCTCCTGCAGACGTACCTCACTCTGCAGGTCGAAATGCACCACCGCCTCGTATTCCTTCGGGTCGAGCTCGATCTTTTTCACGGTGCCAATAGGTACACCCGCCATTTCCACCATATCCCCTTCCTTAAGACCGGACACGGAGTGAAAACGGGCACTCAATTGATAGGTGTCATCACCGAACAGATTGACATCGCCAAGCTTCACGGAGAGATAGGCAAAACACAAGAAGCCCGCCACTAGGAAGACCCCAACGGCCATCTCAACATTAAACCTCTTCATGAATGAACTTCTCCTCGTCTGCACTGCAATAGATGGGTCCCATGGTTTCCCGAACAAAGGCGCGGATGGTCGGATTGTCGGACAACTGGAACTCCTCTGGAGACATGCTCCCCTCTATGATACCGTCGGAAATCAGGGCGACACGATCAGCCAACTTGAAAATTTTGGGCACGTCATGGCTCACAATTACCGCAGTATATTGCAGGCGTTTCTGGGTTTTGTGAAACAAGCGATAGATCTCGTTGCTCTTGCTGACATCAAGGCCCGTAGTCGGTTCGTCAAAAAAGACGATACGCGGATTCATCACCAACGCACGAGCCAGGCCGACCCGCTTTTTCATACCACCACTCAATTGCGCCGGATATTTCTCGTTGACCCCGTCAAGATCCATCAAAGCCAGCTTTTCCTCGACATTGACCCGAATCTCCGTTTCACTGGCCGCGGTCCGTTCCCGCAGCGGCAAGGCCACATTATCGAAGATATTCATGGAATCGAACAGGGCCACATTCTGAAACAAGACCCCGTAATCTTTACGCACTTCCTTGAGTTGAACTTTACGCAATTGAGCCAGGTCCTGACCGTAGACAAGAACCTGGCCATTGTCCGGCTTGAGCAGGCCGAGCATGTGCTTAAGCATCACGCTTTTGCCCTGGCCGCTAGCACCAACAATAACCGTGGTGGTTCCTTCTTCCACCACCAGATTGATCTTTTTCAGGACCTGCTGCCGCCCAAATGAGCGATCCACATCAATCAACTCGATGGCGATATTTTTTTTCTGTACATTCACCGTTAATCCCTCTGTAAACGATATGGCCCCATTATAGGACATATTACCGACTCACGCCTATAAAAAGATTAGCTCTTTCAAAGCATGATGGCGCTGATCAGATAGTCCCAGACCAGAATCGCCACCGAAGCCAGGACCACGGCGCTGGTTGTCGTACGGCTAACCCCCTCCGCGCCAAACCCTCCCGAACGCTCGAGATGGAGGAAAAACCCTTTGGCCGCCGAGATCCAGATGATCAGCAGGCCGAACACCAGGGCCTTGACCAGGCCCATTTCCACATCGGCCCAGACAACGCTGCGATACATTTCCTGAAAATAACTACCGCCCGGCACGCCCAGCATACTGACGCCAACGACATAACCGCCCATAATACCGGCCACGTCAAAAACAAAGGTCAGCATAGGCATGGACACAATACCGGCAATGAACTTAGGAGCCATCAGATACTTGTAAGGATCGATCGCCATACATTCGAGGGCATCAATCTGCTCGGAGTTACGCATAATACCGATTTCGGCGCAAATTGCCGAACCGGCCCGACCGACCACCATCAAGGCGGCGATCACAGGGCCCAACTCCCGCAGCAAGCTTAAGGCAACGGCCGAACCAAGCAGCCCTTCGGAGCCGAACTTGCGCAAGGTATAGTAACCCTGCAGAGCCAGCACCATACCGGTAAAGGTTCCGGTAAACAGAATAACAAAGATCGAGCGATAGCCGATAAAATGGATCTGGCGTACTATAGGAAACAGCTTATAGGGGGGGCGAATCGCATTCAGCAGACACGCAAACAGGAAGATCCCCATGCGCCCGGCTTGCTCTAGATAATAAAGACTATCAGCGCCGATTCGTTCCAGCGACGTTGCCAGTTTGCCCAGAATCCAGCTGATTGGATTTTTCGGAACGTTATCCTGTTTCGACATTGCACATCACCTTTATGGCAACCGTCACCGGCACCCGCCGGCAACTCCTAAACCGCTCAAATGAACACTTCATCAGTCGTTTTTCGCACACCAAAGTGGTGCATATTAGCACATTTTTCTACAAAGAGAAGCCCCCCTTTTACCATCTCCCCTGCCTTGGGAATCTCTCGCCAGCGGCTGAAACCCAATGATATTTTGGAACAATTGGTGTCAGACACGGCGCGGCGGCGATTCACCTTGGTACATTTTTTTTGCAATTGTCGCCAAAACCGATTAATATGCAAGATTCACTAAAAAGGGGGCGGCTTTAAAAAGCAGCCGCCAGCACTCTTAACCGGTCACCCTACGGAGGGGTGTTTTTCGGCGCCGGCGACGAAGCCAGTAATTAAACCGCCCCTTGCCTGCGCCATCCACAACTACAACCAAAGCCCGCCGTTCCTGTCGGTGTGCAAAACCGGCAAGCGACAGTGAACCGCGTACCGAGGCGACCCAAATAACGCTTTTAGCAAGGGATTGAATGTAATGCAACTAATGCAACTGTTTCGAAGCTCCGTCGGCAGAAAGCTCTTCATGGCCTGCAGCGGCTTGATGTTGGCCGGTTTTGTAGCGGCTCACCTGCTCGGCAATACGACCCTGTTCGTCGGCTCGGCAGCGATCAATGCCTACGCCGAGCAACTGCACAAACTCGGCCCGGTGTTGTGGATCTTTCGCCTCGGCCTGCTGGGCGCGCTGTTGGTCCATGTAACCTTCGGCATCTGGCTGACCCTGCAAAACCGAGCCGCAAAACCCATTGGCTACGCCAAGAAAACTACCCAGAGCACCACCTTGGCCGCCGAGACCATGATCTATTCCGGCCTGGCCCTGCTAACCTTCGTAGTCTACCACCTGCTGCACTTCACCCTGCGCAAGGTCGGTCTCGACCCGTCCCTGTTCAGCGACGCCACCGGCCAGGTTGATGTCTTTCGCATGGTGGTTCTGAGCTTTCAGCAATGGCCTCTGGCGCTGCTTTATACGGGCGGATTGGCCGCCCTGTTTCTGCACCTCAGCCACGGAATCAGCAGCACCTTTCAGACCATGGGAGCCTGCAACGAGCACCTGCTGCCCCTGCTGCGCAAAGCCGGGCTCGTTGCAGCACTGGTCCTGCTGCTTGGCTACCTGTCCATTCCGCTTCTGACTTATTTTGGTTTTGTGAGCTAGGAGCTTATCGGCCTTATCGCTAGACCGGCTGCAAAGCCGTCTGATCGGCCAATATTTCCGGTAATTATTGCCGGGCAGCTCTACTA
>MAXT01000369.1 GCA_001751225.1 Desulfuromonadales bacterium C00003107
GATATGCAAGAAGGTCTGTGGGAGATCACTACGGTGATGAAAATGCCTGGCATGCCTATGCAGATACCGCCTACCAAGACCACCCAGTGCATCAGCCTGGAAGATTTGGTCCCCCAGACCCAACAACCTGACCAGCCAGATCAGCAATGCGAAATTGCCAATATGACCACCACCGGCAACACAATAACCTATGACATGGTCTGTGCCGCCCAGGGCAACACCATGAAAGCCCACAGCACTATCACCTACAGCAAGGACCAGATGCAGGGCAGCATGACGGCCACCATGGAACCGAGCAACATGAGTGTGAGCTACACCTTAACTGGCAAGCGTATTGGTGACTGCAATAAATAATCGTCCACATCGTTTCAAATTAAAAATAGTAATATTAAAACGACAAAAGCCGCTTCGATATCATCGAGGTGGTTTTTGTCGCAAACAAATGGGCAGTCGAGCTCTGCGCCCAGTAGAGTCCCTCTACTTAAAAGAGCGCTCAAACAGACTGACAATGGCCTTACGACCGTTATCTTCCAGATAACGGGTGCCGGTACCGGCGAAATGAGCTTCACTGACGACCGGCTCCTGATCACCGTTCAGGGCTACCCAGTCGAACTCAACCCAATGATACCAACCATCCCTCTTTTGATCGAACACATACAACAGCTTATTGCAGAGCTTGGTAAATTCAGCGCCCCAGCCGGTACCACCCTTGACCGTCTTATCGTCAAGAATTTCGCCAACAACAAAAATCTGCTGGGCATGATTTATTTGATACCAGATCGTCTGCAGTATCTTGCGAATCGTTGGGCTTGCAGTATAGCGACGGTTGAGCAACCGGGACACATATTCCAGGCTAACATCGCCATTTTTTAGTTCCTCATGATGCAGAACACGAACTCCCCTCTGCCGAATGATCGTATGCCCGTCGAAGGTAAAGTTGACTTCCTCGATACCAAGACGCTCGGCGTTTGCACCGAATTCCGCCTCCGTTCCTTTGGCCCCGCCACTGAAAAGGATAAAATCTTCCTTGTTCATATTGTGTCCTTTCGATATACAGGCTGTAAGTGCTGGTAGATCCGGTGAACGGCTTTAGTTACAACCAAACCGGGCTTAAAAACGACTTGCAAATTTAAACAAACTGCTATTTTTTGTTTTTTTCTTATCCTTCTTTTTTTTGGCTTTTTCCTTTTTCTTCTGCTTCTTTGCGTTCTTCTTATCCTCTTTCTTTTTGGCCTCTTTCTTTTTGGCCTTATGCTTTTTCTCATCTTTTGGGGATGTAGATTTAGGTTTCTTGTCTACGGTTGGCTCAGGGGCTGTAGTCCTCTCGACCGCAATAAGCAAACCCTCAGTTTCTGGCATGTTAATAGATGGTTTTGTTCCCAAATTCCGAGTTTGCTCAACAGGGAAAATTGCCATGCCTTTGCGCCGAAAAATGTTCAGCAGATAGCGTATCTGACCAATTGTCAAACCGCTTGCTGTTACAGCATTGAGCTGAGTCGCTCCACCATCTATGCTCAACAACGCAACGGCACGCTGACTAGCCAGGCCGTTCTGCAAAGCGGCAAGGTCTTGACAAGTACGCTCCTGTTCGGGTGAAAGCAAAGAGCCCTGTGCCTTATCGCTTACCGATCTTTGAGCCGCCACAATATCCCCCTTCGGCAAAAGACTTCAAACCAAAAAAAGTGCTACTTTTTCCCCTGTTTGGCCAGAGCCCCTTCAATGCGGTCACAGAGGGTTTCAAGCACCTTGATTCTGGCAAAGTACTTATCGTTGGCTTCAACCAGCGTCCAAGGAGCAATCTCTGAGCTGGTGCGGTCGATCATGTCGCAGACCGCGGTTTCATACTCGTCCCACTTTTCTCGATTGCGCCAATCTTCATCGGTAATTTTGAAACGTTTGAAGCCTATTTTTTCCCGTTCCTCAAACCGTTTTAACTGTTCTTCCTTACTGATCGAGAGCCAGAATTTAACGACCACCACCCGATGGCGCACCATCTGTTCTTCAAAGTCATTGATCTCTCCGTAGGCCCTCATCCAATCGTCCTGCGAACAGAAGCCTTCGACTCGTTCCACTAGCACCCGACCGTACCAGGAACGATCAAAGAACGCAAAACGACCTCTGCGGGGCAGATTTCGCCAGAACCTCCAGAGATAAGGTTGATCGCGTTCCTCCTCAGTGGGAGCTGCTACCGGTATAACCCGATAAGCACGGGCATCCAGAGCTTGAATGATGCGGCGAATACTGCCCCCCTTGCCGGCCGCATCGTTTCCTTCAAAAACCACTACCACCGAGATATTTTTAAAATCGGCGTGCCGGGAAAGGACATTCAACCGACCTTGCAACAGTGCCAGCTGGTTACGATATTCGGTTTTATTCAGCGCTTGGTTCAGGTCGAGGGTCTGCAGAATACGCAACCCGTCGATGGCCGTTGTCAAAGGTGGAAAGATTGTTGAATCGGCCCCCTTTTCACCAGCGGCAAGGCGCCTGACCAGCGATTCGTGAATCAACTTGCCGATGGTCAGATAGCGATAGCGCGGATCGGACCCCTCAACGATGATCCAAGGGGCCTCTGCGGTACTTGTGCCCCGCAGCATGCGCTCAGACACCTGCCGAAAGCGGTCATAGAGCTTGTAATGCCGCCAATCGGTGGCATTCACCCGCCAGCGGGTTTTGGGATCGGATTCGAGTTCATTTAGTCGTTTTTTTTGGGCTTTTTTCGGTAGGTGCAGCCAAAACTTAAGGATCAGGCAACCATCGCGACTCAACATGTTTTCAAACCGAACGGTTCTGTCCAGACGCTGATCAAGTTCGGCGTTATTGATATCGCCATAAACATTCAGAACCAACGGCTTCGAATACCAACTGCCAATAAAGATTCCAATTTTGCCTTTAGCAGGCAATGCCCGCCAGAAGCGAAACATGGGCGGACGTTCAAGTTCTTCGTCTGTAAGGTCCCGCAAGGCATGGGTTTCGACATGACGGGGATCAAACCATTCATTCAGCAGGTTAACCGTCTCGCCCTTACCTGCACAATCGACCCCGGCGATCAAAATCAATACCGAAAATTTCTTGCTCTGCAGCAAATCGAGTTGCGCATCAAGCAGGTTTTCCCGCAACTCGGGAACCTGCTGTTTGTAGTCTTCCTTGTCGATCCGGTGACCCAATTCGGCAGATTCAAACATGAGGGCTCCTTGCTGGCAAAAATTTCTCAGCTGGGGGCAACGAAGCAAGCCTTTTTATCATAGGGTTTTTTTAAGCAAATTCAAGAAATTTCATAGATTTAGTCTACCAAGGAAAGGGCCATTTGGCGTGCCGGTGTAGTGCTGTCAATTCACTAGAGTATCCTGGTCTTCGTTGCGATGGCTTAGTGTTGATACGCATTAATTCTTAAATGTAGAGAACCCACGATGGTAGATTATAAGGGTAATGGCCCTGGCACCCTGAAGTGGTTGAGTCTTCGAGAAAACTCAAAAATTCCCTGGCTCTATTTTAAGGGAGGGTTACATCGAAATGTTATACTTAAACCAGTCTTGCAGGGGCAACTTCAAAAACTATAAAACTTTTGCAGCAGCGAGTACAAAGATTTCCCACTGAATAAATATATGAGCTTCTGACTTTTCCGTGGACAAATTAAATGATTAAACGCCCGACACCAAAAGTGCTTTTCTTTAGCGTGTTACTGCTTTTTCTCCTTTCGAGCTGCAATAACGCTACCCGCTTAATTTTCACCCCTGGTAAAACCTTGGCACCGCTCCCTGAGACAATTGGACTTCAATACCAAATTGTTTGGTTCGAGGCACCCGACAGAACGAAATTGCACGGTTGGCTTATCCCCGGCGACCCAGCCGCACCTATGGTGCTATTTTTTCATGGAAATGCCGCGAACATAACCCACCGCCTCCCAAACATAGACTATCTCCACCAATTAGGCCTCAATGTCTTTATATTTGATTACCGAGGATTTGGAAAAAGCAACGGAGTGTCTCTACGTGAAGAGGATCTTTATCAAGACGCCAGAGGCGCTTTAAAATGGCTGAAGGGAAGCGAATGGGATTCATCAAAGGTGATATATTACGGACGATCCATGGGGGCCACTGTTGCCTTGCAGATGGCCCTTGAGCAACCACCGGCTGGTATCATTCTGGAATGCCCGTTCACCTCTCTTCACGACATCGCCATGAAAACGAACCCCATAAGCTATGGTTTAGTTGGAAGATGGTTTATAAAAGACCGCTTTGATAACATAAATAAAATCTCTTCAATTTCGGCACCCGTACTCATTTTCCATGGGAAAAAGGACCGAATAATTCCTTTCGGGATGTCTGTAAAGCTTTTTTCATTCGCAAAAGAACCTAAAACTCTCCATTTGGTAAATGAAGCAGGACACAATAATTGCTATCTCACGGGTGGAGAGGAATATAAAAAACTCTGGATTTCGTTTGTTGGCAAATACAGTAACTATAATTACCCAGATAAGCTGACAAAGAATCTGAAAGAAAGGCACTCAAAAGGCAGGATGGAGTTTTACTAAGAGTCTGTCGGACTTGACGGGCCGAAACGAAAAATTGGCTATTAGAGACCAGATTTTCGAGAACTTGAGAGCGAATAGCAGGGCTATTTATCGAAAATTGTCGGGAATATGAACCAATCAGACGATTTTGCAGTCGGTTCATGATAAGCCCGACACCCTCCTAATCTGTACCGCATAGCCCGCGGACTGTAATCCAGTGATCGAGCTCCGGTAGCGATTTCAGGTAAAGTGTAGTTGCAGAGCGGATCGGTGTCGAGCAAGAGCCCGTAGCCCCTTTGCGAATCGTGGCCGATGATGAAAGTCCCGACCGGGCTGTAATCGCACCACATCATGCTGTATGTGCCTTTGCAGTTAGTCCCTTCCCCAAAGAGGATCGTCACCGAACTGTTGGCGCAACCTTTCCTCAGGACATTGCTCGTAAAACTCAGCTTCGGCAAAGGAAAAGCTGTAGGCGCCGACATAATCGAGCAACAGTTTGTAGGCCGCGTTCACTTCCTGAATCACTTGCAGGGCGCCGATCTCCCCACCGTCAGGATGGTAGCGCTTAACTAATACGCGGTGGCGGGTTTTAATCTCCTTGAGGGTAGCCCGCTCGCCGAGGCCGAATACCTTCAATGCCGATTGAAGCTCCGTATAATCCATTGTCATCCCCAGGCAAAAGATTAACCTACCCCTAAAACCGTACGGACAATACGATATTTCAAAGTTTATCATGAACTTACCCAGGCCCTTCAATCAAAGGTTGTCACTGACGGTTTCTCCATCGGTGAGCATCCGCCCTTTACCTCCGGACAGAAAAAATGGGGTCAAGCAAAGCTTGACCCCATTCGTTCAGCAAAATCAAACTAGTGTCCATCCGGAAACT
>MAXT01000370.1 GCA_001751225.1 Desulfuromonadales bacterium C00003107
TCCTAGGCCCGGTTTACCGCGTATCGGCAACCCTGCTATCCTGAAGCTATTGACTGAGGAAATTTAGTCGCTCTTGGTGGTGAAAAGGATTTGCTATGAGTCAAGCTATGCAAGGCAATAATCGAGTCGATCGCCTTTCTGCTGTGGATATCAGTCAATTACCTGCCGATGGTGGCGCCCAGTACAATCGTCTGATCTTTGAGAAGAGTCCCTACCTTTTACAGCACGCTGAAAACCCCGTCGATTGGTATCCCTGGGGCGAAGAGGCTTTTGCCTTGGCCCGCCGCGAGGACAAGCCGGTGCTGGTCTCTATCGGCTACTCGACCTGCCACTGGTGCCACGTCATGGAACACGAATCCTTCGAAAATGAAGAAGTGGCGGCCGTCATCAATCGTTTGTTCGTACCGATCAAGGTCGATCGCGAAGAACGGCCAGATGTGGATAATACCTACATGACCGCCTGCCAGATCCTCACCGGCGGTGGTGGCTGGCCCCTGAACGTCTTTCTCACCCCTGACAAAAAACCTTTCTATACCGCCACCTACATGCCACGGGAGGCGCGGGGCCAGATGGCCGGCATCACCGATATTCTTGAACGGATCGGCAGCACCTGGCAAAGCAATCGTCAGCAGCTCCTTGATTCGGGACAACGGCTGACTGATTCCTTGCTGAAAATGGAGAGTGGAGCTACAGGCAGTGCCGAAGGACAGCCGCTGAACGAAGAACCGCTAAAAGAAACCTATGCTAAATTTCTTGAGACTTTCGACAAGGAACGAGGAGGTTTTGGCGAAGCGCCCAAGTTCCCTGTGGCCCACAATCTCTCCCTTCTGTTGCGTCTTGGTTCACGCCTTGGCCTTGAGAATGCCGAGACCATGGCCATGCGCACCCTGCAAAGCATTCGCCTGAGTGGTACCTATGATCATATCGGTTTTGGCGTGCATCGCTATGCCGTCGATGCTCGCTGGCGGGTACCCCATTTTGAAAAGATGCTTTACGATCAAGCGCTGCTGAGCCTGGCGGCAGCGGATGCCTTTCAAGGGAGTCGCGATCCTTTCTTTTCCACCATGGTCGACGAAATCAGCGAATATGTGCTGCGCGACCTGACCGACCCCCAAGGCGGCTTTTACAGTGGTGAAGATGCTGATTCTGAAGGGGTCGAAGGAACCTTTTACCTATGGACACCAGAGCAGGTGCAGGAGGTGCTCGGTCTGGAGCACGGCACCATCTTTTGCCATTGTTATGAGATTTCCGAAGGGGGCAACTTCGAAGGTAAGAACATCGTCCGTCTGGAGATGGATATCACCCAGTGGGCGGCCTGGTTCGGCATTGAGCCCCAGCGCCTTGGCGAAGTTCTGGCCCTCGGCCGGCAACTGTTGTTGCCGGCTCGAGAAGCACGAATTCGACCCCACCGCGACGACAAGATCCTGACCGCCTGGAACGGGCTGATGATCGCCGCCCTGGCGCGGGCCGCAACGGTGCTCGACAAAGAAGAATATCTGCAGGCCGCCAGCGCCAGCGCCGAGTTTATTCTGAATAACATGCGTCGCGAGGATGGCCGCTTGCTGCGCCGTTATCGTCAAGGAGAGGCGGCGGTGCTCGGTTTTCTTGACGACTACGCCTTCTTTTGCTGGGGATTGATCGAACTCTACCAGGCCGGATTCAATAGTCGTTACTTGGATCTGGCACTGGAACTCACCGCCGATATGGAACGCCTGTTCGGCGACGGTACCGGCAATCTGTTTGACAGTGCCGAAGATGCGGAAACGGTACTGACACGAAGCAAAACGATACTTGATGGCGCCGTTCCGTCGGGCAATTCAGTTGCCGCCTGGAATCTGCTGCGACTTGCTTCTTTAACCGGTGATCAAGCCATGGCCGAGCGGGGTGAAGCGGCCATCAAGACCAGCCTCGCTCAGGCGGCCCGCTACCCCACTGGCACCTCGCTGCTCTACACGGCCCTCGACTATGCCCTTGGTCCCCAGGATGTGGTGGTGCTGGCCATCGCAGACGATGGGGGCAGCAAAGAAATGCTGACCGCTATGCGGGAACGCTTTCTGCCCCGCACCCTGGTCTTGCTTGCCGATCCGGACGATGCGCGGCTCAACGAATTGACTCCGCTACTACAAGGCAAAGAAACGCGTGATGGACAGACCACCGCTTATCTGTGCCGGGGCGAAACCTGTCAAGCCCCGGTGACCAACGCAGAGGAACTGATCTCTCTGTTGGAGCATTAATTACCTCAGACACAGAACGCAAAAAAGCCGGGGTAACTCCCGGCTTTTTTGCGTTCAGTACTAGACCAACTTCAATTAGTTGTCCTTAGCCCTGCAGGACCTTGAGAAGATGGGGTACCAGCTGTTTTTTTCGCGACAGCACACCTTGCAATTCATAGAGCCCCGGCTCAAGTTCGGGATAGCCGATCAGGTAGGGCAGATCGGCCTCGCCATCGGCTAGCAGCAGGCTCGTCTCCCGCACGATATCGGTCACTAGCAGACCGGCAGCCGCCATTCCCCGGCTCCGCCGTAGATGGGCCAGTTCTTTGGTCAATTGTTTTTTAACGCTATGGAATTCTTCGAAACCGACCACCTCCACCTGCCCCACCCCGAATAGCCGATCTCCTGCCCGGTATTCCTTGAAATCGGACAGGATTAAGTCTTCCATACTGTCGTAGGCGCTCAGCACGCTGCCGGCGGCAAACATCTCCTGACCAAAACTCTGGGAATCGAGCTGCGCCAGTTCGCCGAGCCAGATCGCCAATTCCCTGTCAACATCGGTGGTGGTTGGCGATTTGAGCAGTACCGTATCGGACAGCAGCCCAGCCAGTAGCAGGCCGGCGCAAGTTTGATCCGGCTGCAAACCGGCCTGGCGATAGAGTGTAGCAACCAGCGAACAGGTACTGCCGAGGGGCTGATTGATGAAGCGAATCGGCCGCTCAGTATGAAAGTTGCCGAGCCGGTGATGATCAATGACCTCGAGAATTTCCACCCGGTCGGCTCCGGGAACCGCCTGAGACAGCTCGTTGTGATCAACAAGAATCAGCTTGAGCGGCGTCTCCACCAGCAGATCGCTCTTGGTGGCTACTGCGGTAACTCGCCCAGCACTATCTAGCACCAGCACGCCAGGACAACCGCCATACAGCAGTTTCAGACGTAAATCTTCGCGGCAATCAAGTAGGCTCACCGTGGGACAATTGCGTTCCATCAGGCAATGAACCGGCGTCGACAGTCGCGCTCGCCAGGCAGCAGTGGCGGTATCGAAGCTGGTACTGAGTACGGTTACCTGCCGCTGACGGGCAGTAGCCAGCAGCTCCGGGGATATCGTCCCACCGCCGGTAACCACCAGCACCCGCACCCCAAGATTTACAGCATGGGCCTGAATTTCCTGCCGATCGCCGGTCACTACCAACAACCGGCGCGGATCACAGTGAGCCAACCGTTCTGCAAAAGATTCAAAGGCCATGGCGCCAACATAGAGCTCGAGTTCTTCAAGTTCTTGTTCGTTGACTGCGTGCAAGGCATTAGCCTGCAGACACTCCTGCAAGGCCGCAAGGGAGGTCAGCACCCGACGACTGGAGCCTTCGTCCGACGGCAGCAAAAACCCTTCAGCGGCCCGCTTAAGCATCATCAGCCCCTGGGGTCGCTGCTCATCGTCGGTCACCGGCAGCAGCCTAACATCGTGATAATGAAGTTTTTCCAAGACAATTGCCAGAGGTGTCTGGCCACCGATGGTAACGGCTGGAGAACGAACCAGATCTCGCACCCTGGGGGAGACATCGGTAAGTAAAAGGGGCACATCAACAGCAAGACGATTCAGTACAAACTCGGTCTGTCGATTGAGGTTGCCGGCTCGCGCCGCGGTCACCCCGGTCAGGCCCTGCTGTTGGCGCAGGCGGGCATAGCCAATGGCACTGCAAATGGAATCGGTGTCTGGATGCTTATGACCGACCACATAAATCACGGGTTCGCTCATGATCACGGTCCTTTCTTTTGCAGGGTACCTCGCACATCCCCCAGACCGATAACATCTTCGACCACCACCTGAGCCGGGCGCCCCTGTTCATCGAGCCAGACATAGACAATGCCGTTATCAGTATCGAAGGTTTCTTTGTTAATTTGTACTTTGAGCAGCAGGCCCTGTTTAGGAAACTTCGGTCTCCGGGGCCGCTGTTTGATACCCAAAACTTCCACCACAATATCGTTGGGTCCCTTACTGTTGTAGGTAGGGATGTGATATTTGGCTCCCTCTACGACCGGACCGAAAACCCCATGACGAAAGTTGTAGAAAGCGGTCAGGAGATCGTTTGGCGCCTCCTGGGGCATCGGCAGAATCACATCTTCCTTTTGCCGACCGTTTCGATTAACACGTTGGATAATATGTTGTTGCTGATGATCAAATAGATAACTCTTGAGACGGGAACGCTTTTGGCCATCCTTAGTTTTGAGGATATTTGAATCATAACGCAAGGAGGTGAAAAATCCCTTGTCTTCTAGTTGCATCAACGAAGCGTTGTGCTGGGCACGATCACTGGTTATCCAAGCGGCTACCCCACGGGTTTTGGCTTCAAGGGTTGCCTGCCAGCGGTTCGGCTCCTCGGCAGGCTGTAGGCTCAATTCAGCCTCGGCGATGCGATCAAACCATAAAAAAGCGATATCATAACGATACTGTTCGGAAGCGGGCGGTGTCGGGGTGCACTTTTGAACAACGGCAGCTTCTGATGCCCGGCTGGCGTCACAGGCGTAGAAGAAAACAAACAATACTAGCCCAAGTCCGATCAATTGACGCTTCCAAGCGGAATTCATAGGAAAAGTCCTCCAATAAAGGCTATATATCCACCGAGCAGCAGCAGCCCCTTCCAGCGACAGATTTTATAGCGATGTCCCAGCAGAGGTATAAGTCCAACGGAAAACAGTAGCATAATCGGCATTTGCAGGCGCAGCAGGGAAGGATCGACGGCCAGAGGCCGGATCATTGGACAGACGCCAAGGACGAACAGAATATTGAAAATATTACTACCTAGGACATTGCCGATGCTCAGCTCTGCATGTCCCTTCCAGGCGCTAAGGCCGCTAGCGGCCAACTCCGGCAGACTGGTACCGATGGCTACTACGCTGATACCAATGACCAACTCGGAGAGGCCCAGGGCCCGGGCCAGGATCACCGCCGAACGAACCATCATTTCCGCACCGATGCCGAGGCCAACCATCCCCACCAGAACTAGTAAGGTATCCCGTGGCCGGGAACAGCTGGCCACCATAGCTGAACCATGATCAGTATCACCGTTGCGGCTGCGGGCAGTGCGCAGACAGTAACCAAGAAACCCCAGCAACAGAACAAACAATAGCGCCCCATCGGAGAAACCAAGCGTGCCATCCCATGCCAGCAGCAGCAACAAAAACGAAGCACCGATCATGAAAGGAACCTCGCGTTTGAGCAATGAACGGGGCACCATCAGTGGGGCGATCAGAGCGGTAAAACCGAGGATCAAACCGATATTAGCAACATTGGAGCCGACAATATTGCCGGCGGCAATATCAGATGAACCTCGAAAAACGGCCAGCAAAGAGACCATCATTTCAGGCATGCTGGTACCCAGAGCGACTACGGTCATGCCGATTACCAGCGGGCGTATGCCATAGGAAGCCGCCAACCGGGAACTGGAATTTACCATGGTCTCGGCACCAACATAAAGAATGGCCAGGCCAAGTAGAAAAAAGAAAACGGCTATCATTTAACGAAAGTTCTCCTGAAAAGTATCAGCGTTGCTGTCAAACTTGGCCGCTGGCCGGCCAAAAAGCGATTGACATCCTAGGGTTGGAACACTAACATTCATATATTCGATTTTTTATGTCATTGCTTGACACAGGGGAGCATTATGCAGGACAACTTTGACAAAACAAAGAGTTACGAACGAGAAGCGGAAATCCTCAAAGTTCTTGGCCATCCCATTCGGCTTAAAATTGTCGCCGGCTTGCTGTCCGAAGCCTGCAATGTCAAAAAGATCTGGGAATGCCTCGGTCTGCCTCAGGCCACCGTATCCCAACACCTCGCTTTGCTCAAGAACAAAGGCATTATTGAAGGACGGCGCAGCGGCGTAGAAGTTTACTATTCAGTAATATCTGAACAAGGCCGCTTGATTATCGAAGCGTTGTTCCAGCCCCCTTCATCAAAATAATCTATCTAAAGTGATCTGCCGGCCTCACTCATCGTGCCGGAGCGGTCGCCACCCCATAGACTACCTCATAACTGGCGGGGATTTTTCCAGCCTGCCCGTAGCGCTGTCTGTAGATATTTGTCATCTCCTGAAGCAGGCTACGGGAAGCCAGTCCCCGCGGTGCGTTTGAGCTTGCATTGCCAGCCCCGATAAGTTTCAGACTACGCAACAGGTCCGTTACTTCCCCATGATATTCAATCAGGTCCTGCCGTTGAAGTTCTATGTGCTCAAATCCGGCCGTGGTGAGGGACTGTTGAACGGTCGCCATATCCGGCAACTCGTGCAGGTGCCCTGTCTCCCCCCCCCTGATTTTTGCTGCCTGCCGATAGGCGGTTTTAAGTTCCCACAGGGTATCTCGCCCGAACAAAGCAAAAGCAAAGAGGCCGCCCTCGCGCAGGATTCGGGCACTCTCGGAAAACGCACCGGGCAGATCAAGGACCCATTGATAAACGGAGGAAGAGCAGACCATATCTAGGCTTTGGTCGGCAAATGGAAGGGATTCGGCGGCGGCATCGACAGCCAGGGATTTAGCAATACGGCTGCGGCTATGCAGGGTCATGCCATGGGCGATATCAGACAGAACGGGTTGCAGTCGGGGATAGGCTCTACAGAGCTCATAAGATAAAGTACCGGTGCCGCAACCGATGTCGAGAAAGGTTCCCTTTGCTGGACATCGCGGTCCCATAAGCTCCACAAGGTGAGTCACCACCTGTTTCTGCACCAAGGCATGGTGGTCATAGCGGTCGGCGCTAGAACTGAAATTGCGCCGCAATCGGCGGCTATCTAAAGCAGCATTCATGGCTGGCAGAACTCGCGCCAGAGCTTAAAAATTTCCTCTGGACAACTGAGAAAAGGGGCATGCCCCGCCTTTGCCAGCGGCTCAAAATTGGCCTCGGGTAAAGCATCGGCCAGATAACGTCCAGCGCCAAGAGGAACGATAGTATCTTCGGCCCCGTGCATAACCAGAGTGGTTACCTTCAGGTCGGCCAACTGTAAGCGCAAATCACTTGTTCGCAAGGTCTCAAGGGCCGCAAGGGCAGCTTCTGCTTGCGGTGGGATAACCGAAGGGGAAAGATTTCCGTTGAGCCATTGTCGGCGTTGTGCGCTTAGTTCCTGTTTAGCGAATTGCTGATCGAAGAAATCGTCCAGAGTCCTGGTATAACGTCGCTGCAGCCCCCGGGCCATGAGCCGCACCTGTCCATTGGGCAATCCATGGGGCCACTCTTCTTCGGCAACGAATCGTGGCGTGGTGGCCACAAGCAGTAAACGGCGGATCCGCTGAGTTGCTAAGGCCGCTAGCCTCAAGGCAATCTGACCGCCTAGGGACCAGCCCAGCAGACAAACTCCGTTAAGTTTCAGGCCTTCCATCCATGAGGCCAAATCGCCGGCCAAAGAATTAAGGCCATAGTCGACGCCGGCGGATGATTGGCCGTGTCCAGGTAGATCAGGGGCAAACACGCAAAATTCGTTACTTAAGGCCTGTAAAGCTTCGCTAAAAACCGCTGAAGACATGGCCCAGCCGTGAAGCAGCACCAGGGGCGGCCCGCTGCCGGCCTGCCGGTAGCTTATAACCCGACCGTCTGCTAAGCGCCATTCTTTCATCGAGGGGCTCCTTGCACAGCTTGTACAACAGCTTGGGCAGCGGCACTCAGGTCGGCCGGCTGATGGACAGCCATCAAGGTGGCCCGCAAACGGCAACTGCCGGTCGGTACCGTGGGTGGTCGAATCCCTTGCACAAAGTATCCTTCAGCTAACAATCTTTGACTGGCAGCCATGGTCGGTTCAGGATCGGCGGTAATAACCGGCACAATGGGACTTGGATGATCCACTACCGTCAGCCCTCCCGCGCGCAAACCGGAGACAAAGAGGGTTCGGTTTTCAAGCAACCGTTGTCGCAAAAGTGCCCCTTCCTCTCCGGCCACGATTTCCAAGGCGGCTGAAGCGGCGGCGGGTACTGCTGGAGGCAGGCTGGTGGAAAAGATGAAGGATCGTGCCCGATTGATGAGAAGTTCAATGGCCGCAGCAGGTCCGGCCAGATAAGCGCCAGCCCCTCCCAGGGCTTTGCCCAGAGTGCCCATGTGCAGATCGATATCTGTGAGACAGCCTAGATGTTCACCGCTACCGCGACCTCCGGCACCCAAAACCCCGGTACCGTGAGCGTCATCAACCATCAGCAGGGCATCGTAGCGGTTTTTGAGCCGCACCAGTTCAGGCAGCGGCGCTAGATCACCATCCATGCTGAATACACCATCGGTAACGATCAGCCAGCGACCTTTACGACGAGAAGACTCCTGCGTCATAAGGGTCTCGAGAGCCGCAACATCTCCATGGGGATAGATGACCGTGCGGGCCTTGCTTAAGCGACAACCATCAATTATCGAAGCGTGATTAAGGGCGTCGGAGAAGATCAAGTCCCCCTCCTCAAACAGCGCCTGCAAGATGCCGCTGTTGGCAGCATAGCCGGAATTAAATAGCAAAGCGCGTTCGCTGCCCTTAAAGGCGGCCAGGCCCTCTTCTAAGTGCTGATGACAGCTCATAGAACCCGATATCAGCCGACTGCCACCACTGCCGGCACCAAAGCGGGCTGTCGCTTGGCGGGCTGCCTCGATGACCTCAGGATGAGTCGCAAGACCGAGATAGTTGTTGGAGCAGAGAAGTAGCACCCGATAACCATCGATCTCGACATAAGGGCCTTGTTCGCCGGTGACCGTACGCAAACGACGAAGCAAGCCTCGCTTCTTAAGACTATGGAGTTGATTTTGCCATTCAATCATGATGGTTCTACCCATTGGCGGGACCGGTGAAATTGGCCAATGTGATCGAAAAGCAATGGTTTACATTGCAGATAATCGATGAGCTCCGACAGGTTCTGTTCCCCGGCTGCGAGGAAAAAGGCTCGTCCGCCGCGCTCTTCGCCCTTCGGTTTTAGGTGGGGGAAACGGATATAGCCGAGCTGGGCACTGGCCACATAGCCGGCGGTATAGTCGGGATCATCGGACCAGCAGAGCTCTGCCAGAACCCCCGGCGCTGTGACAACTTTTCCGGCCAGCACCAGAGCCTCGCGGACATGGGCATTGTCCAACCCCAACGAACGCAAGCCGAGGGTCAATTCGTGACGCGCCTGCTCGGTCAGATCCATGCGGCTGACGCGAACGCCCCGTGCCTGATCCGGCTCAAGACGATAGCCACTAACTGCATCAATAAGCATGGCTCCGCGCATATTATGGCCGTCCGGGGCTGCGCCTGAAGCCATAGCCACCATGGCCCCTTCGATCGCTGCGGATGTCACGCCGGCCTTTTGTAAAATGGCGGCCGCGGCTCGACGGCCTTGATGATAATCATCCACCAGATAGGTGTGCAAATCTGGCAGCACCCCATAACCAATTTGCGCCTCATCCACTTTATCTATGGACAGTTGAATGGTTTCCGCCCTGCCCCGCATATGCTCCAAAGCTCTTTTTATCAGGCTGGCAGCTAACGGCTCGAGCTCTGCCTTTGTACTCAAATGTTCGGCACCGGAAAGATGGTGGCCATTGCGCGAGGCCTGCATGCGGATACTGTAGAGGGGACGTTTCATGGCTCGAAAGCTAGCATGATTTTTCAAATATTGTCAACCTGGCAAGAGGTCAAAGTTGACAGCGACTTTTTGGTGCCTCAATTGAAAAAGGCCGCCCAAAGGCGGCCTGGCAATCTGCGCTCTGCCTTAGCAGGCGGGGTCTTCCCCTGACCTACCCTCCTCCATATGACAAAAATCTCGAATCTGCCTGGTTATTCCTGGGCCATCGATGCCACAAAGGCTGCGAAGTTCCTGTTGAGTACCCTGTTCGATAAAGCTATCGGGCAGCCCAAGGCGCAGCACACGAGGAGTTAGTTGTTCTGCCGCGAGCAATTCAAGGACCGCGGAACCGAATCCCCCGGCCAATACATTTTCCTCAACGGTAAAAACCAGACCGGTTCGGCGGGCTTCTTCAGAGATCAATTGGCGATCGAGAGGTGCGAGGAAACGGGCGTCGACTACGGCCAGGGATAATCCTTCCTTTTCCAAAGCAGCCGCTGCCTGGAGAGCATCACGGCAAACAACACCGAGAGCAAAAATAACGCCGTCAGTACCATCCCGAAGTTTCTCACCTCGACCGATATCGGCCGCAGCGGGCAAATCCCCAAGGGACAGACCGAGAGCCTGCCCCCGTGGATAGCGATAAGCAAAAGGCCCGTCGACGGTGGTGGCGGTTACCATGGCCCGCTGCAGTTCCAATTCGTCCCGCGGCGCCATGATGGTCAGGTTGGGGATATGGCGCAGAAAGGAAAAATCGAATACGCCATGGTGAGTGGGACCATCAGCTCCAACCAGACCGGCCCGATCTATAGCAAAGGTAACCGGCAGATTCTGCAAGGCCACATCGTGCAACACATTGTCGTAAGCCCGCTGCAAAAAGGTCGAGTAGAGAGCCACCGTGGGCCGCAAACCCTGGCAGGCCAGGCCGGCGGCAAAGGTGATCGCGTGCTGCTCGGCGATGCCGACATCGAAGAACCGTTCAGGAAAAGTCTGGGAAAAGTCCTTCAGCCCGGTCCCTTCGAGCATGGCGGCAGTAATGGCGACGATCCGCTCATCCTTTTCAGCTAACTCGACCAGGGTTTTACCGAACACATTGGTATAGCTGACCGCGCCACCCTTACTGGACTTGGGACGTCCGGTCTCCCTATCAAAGGGGCCGATACCATGAAATAGGGAGGGGTTTTTTTCGGCAGGTTGGTAACCGCGCCCCTTACGGGAAACCACGTGAACCAGTACCGGCCCCTCAAGATTGGCTACGTTTTCAAAAGCGTCGATCAGCTGGTCAAGACGATGCCCGTTAAGGGGACCGACATATTCAAAGCCAAGTGCTTCGAAGAGCATGCCTGGTGTAAAAAAGCCTTTCAAGGCCTCTTCGGCACGACGGGCCACTTTGAGCAGGTCCTTGCCAAAGCGCGGTACGTGATTAAGGAAATTCTCTGCTTCTTTTTTAAGGCGGACCGCCAGTTCGGAAGTCAGCTTGCGGCTGATAAGAGAAGAGATCGCGCCGACATTGGGAGAAATGGACATCTCGTTGTCGTTGAGCACGACAATAAGGTTTTTCTTCAAATGACCAGCGTGGTTAAGTCCCTCAAAGGCCAGGCCGCCGGTCAAGGAACCGTCGCCAATGACAGCGACCATCTTCTGCTGCTTTTTCTGACAGTCGCGAGCGGCGGCCATACCGAGAGCGGCCGAGATGGAGGTGCTGCTGTGGCCTACATCGAAGGCATCGTGAGGGCTTTCCTGACGCTTGGGAAAACCGCTGATACCTCCGAACTGGCGTAGGGTGTGGAAACTGTCCAGGCGACCGGTGAGCAGTTTATGGGCGTAGGCCTGATGACCGACATCCCAGACAATTTTGTCTTCCGGAGAGTTCAACACACGATGCAGGGCGAGGGTCAGCTCGACGACGCCCAGGGAGCTGGCCAGATGGCCACCGTTGGCGGATACCGTGGATATGATCTTCTCACGCAATTCACCGGCGAGTTGCTCCAGTTCGGCGTAGGACAAGTCTTTCAATTCGGCAGGGGATTGCAGTTGTTGCAGAATACTCATTGCTGGACGTACTCCATGGTTGATTTAAAAGGAGCGATCGATGATGTAATGGGCGATCTGGCGTAAAGGTTCGGCAGTCTCACCGAATTCAGTCAGGCTTTCCAGGGCCAGATCCCGCAGCTCTCGGGCCCGTTGCCGTGCACCGCTCAATCCCAGCAGCGCCGGATAGGTAGCCTTGCCCCGTGCTTCGTCGCTGCCGACATCCTTGCCAAGCAGGTCCTGATCGCCAACGATATCGAGGATATCATCCGCCACCTGAAAAGCTAACCCCGCCGCCTCTGCATAACGGGTCAAGGAATCATAGGCTGTTTCATTCACCCCGCCGAGCAACGCGCCGACCTGTACCGAGGCCAGAATCAGAGCGCCGGTCTTATGGGTATGGATATATTCGAGGGTCGGCAGATCGATCTCCTTGCCTTCCGATTCCATATCGACCACCTGACCGCCGACCATGCCTCTAGATCCGGCGCAGCGGGCAACAATATGCATGGCCTGACGGCAGGCATCCTCGCTCTGCTGGCTGTCGGCGGCCATGCCGGACAGTAGAATGAACGCTTCGGTCAACAGGGCGTCGCCGGCCAATATGGCCAGGGCGTCGCCGTAAACCTTGTGGCAGGTGGGCCGGCCTCGGCGAAAATCGTCGTCGTCCATGGCTGGCAGATCGTCGTGGATCAATGAATAGGTATGGATCATCTCCATAGCGCAGGCTGCAGGTAGAACCCGTTCGGTATCGCCACCAACAGCTTCGCAAGCGGCCAGCATAAGGATCGGCCGCAGTCGTTTGCCGCCGGCAAAAACCGAATAGCGCACTGCCTGATGAAGACGTCCCGGTAAGGTGTCCTCTGCGGGCAGGTGATGGTCAAGGGCGGCGTCTATGCGCTGTTGGCGGTGTTTGAGGTAATTATTGAGATCCATTGCATCTCCGATGAAGAAGGTTATTCCTGAAATTTTTCCACGGTAAAGGTCTGGTCCTGTTTTTTAAGCAGCACCTCAACCTGGGTCTCTACCGTCTGAAGCAATTTCTGGCAGCGCGCCGCACTCGCCACGCCCTGTTCAAAGGAGGACAAAGCCTCTTCCAGGGATAAATCGGCATTTTCCAGACGGTCTACCACTGCTTCCAGAGTATGGAGCGCCGTCTCAAAACTCTCTTGTTTGGCCATGCCAAATAAAATCCTTTTGAATTAAATAGATCAATGTTGATTATCAACATCCTTGACCTTGTCAGTCAAGGGACTTCTCTTGAAATCTTTCTGGAAGGACTGCGGTAACCACTGTCTCGACACTTCCACGGCAAAAACGTAAATGCAGCGTTGCGCCGACTTCCAGCTCGGCGGAATCACGGATAGCGGTGTTTTTACCCACGCTGCTGGCTATGGCATATCCTCGCCCCAGGGTAGCCAGGGGCGACAGGCTGTCGAGACGTCCTGCGGCAATGCGCAGCCGAGCAGTGGCCTCCTGTCTCCGAGATAGCATGGCCACCTCAGCGCGCCGCAGCAGCTCCTGAACCTGCCGTTGGGAGGAGGCAACACGATGCAGCCCCCCCTGCAGACGTTGTCCAAGGCCGGCGATGCGCTCCCGCAGCAGAGCTAAGCGATTGTCCATCTGCCGGCTGAGACGCAGGGACAGATGATCGACATGGCTTTCCAGTTCTCGGCGCTCTTTGACCACCAATTCGGCCGCGGCACTCGGGGTCGGTGCCCGCAAATCGGCCACCTGGTCGGCAATCGTGAAATCGATCTCATGCCCGACCGCTGAAATGATCGGAATGGTCGAGGCGAAAATGGCCCGGGCCACCGGTTCTTCGTTGAAGGCCCAAAGGTCCTCCGGCGAGCCGCCACCGCGGCCGACAATCAGCACATCGGCCTGAGCGTGGCGATTTAGATCGTTAATAGCTTCGGCTATCCGTGCCGCGGCGCTGTCACCCTGCACCGGCACCGGATAGAGCAGGACCCGTAGCCCGCTACCCCGTCGGCGCAGCACATTGAGTATATCGTGAATAGCGGCACCCGTCGCGGAAGTGACCACTCCGATGGTCGCGGGAAAGGCCGGTAGTGGCCTTTTGCGGGAAGGATCGAACAGACCTTCGCCGGCCAATCTGGCCCGAAGTTGCTCAAGAGCGATTTGCTGACTACCGAGACCGCAGGGTTGCAGGTGCTCAACGACCAACTGCAATTCACCCCGCTGGGCGTAAAGGGACATGTGTCCCCGGGCCACAACTTCCATGCCGTTTTGCGGTGTGAAGCCGAGAGCCCGATTATGCATGCGAAACATGACGGCCCGCAACTGATGCCGATCGTCCTTGAGGGTGAAGTAATGGTGCCCAGAGGCGGGCGCGGAGAAATTGCCGATCTCACCACTTACTTGCACCTGCATGAAATTGTCTTCGACCAGTTCCTTCAGCAGCGCCACCAGGCGCGAAACGGTCAAAATAGTTGCAGAGTCCATCATTGCGAAATCCCTATAACAGTTCAAGACAAGGTGTACCCGGCGCGGGGATTTCAGCAGAGCCGTTCCGGAGTTTCTATTGACAGGCTGCCCTGCTTGCTTCTATAAGGTAAGGTTCAGCAATCAACCGAGGATCGATCTATGCAGAATCCCTATGTAATTACCATCTCCAGTGAAAAGGGTGGTGTCGGCAAAACGACCCTGGCTACTAACCTGGCCATTTACCTCAAGGCTCTGAACGAAGAACTACCGGTGACCCTGTTAAGTTTCGACAACCATTTTTCCGTCGATCGCATGTTCCGTATCGGTAAAAATCCAGGATCCAGCGATGTAAGTGGACTCTTTACCGGTACCCCCCCGGAGGAGCTGCTGGAGGTCGGAGAATACGGCGTTCAGTTCATTCCATCCAATCGCCGGCTGGAGGAACTTCCCGAAGTTAGAGAAGCCGGTTTCGACCGACTAGCCCGGACTTTGGCGTCGGGAACCCTGCAAGGCGTCGTGATTATCGATACCCGCCCTACCCTGGACATCCTGACCCGCAATGCCCTGTATGCAGCCGACCGGGTGATTATTCCGGTTAAGGACGCGCCCTCCCTAGAAAACTGTAAAAACCTCTATGATTTTTGTGAAAGCCAAGGTATCTCCAAGCGAGCCCTGCGTTTGCTACCCTGCCTGATCGATTCACGCATACGCTACAAGGGACCTTTCACGGATGCTTATCAACTGCTGAAGGCTTATGCCATCAACCGAGGCTACCACTGCATGGAGGGCTATATCGCCAAAAGCCCCAAAGTGGAATCGCTGAATACAAATCCCGAAGGACGAATCTACCCGATTCTCACCCACGGTCGCGGAACCAATGTGCATCTGCAATTTTCCCATCTAGCTCGTCAGGTGCTGATAGCCGTCAAGGACTGCAAGAGCCATCGCATTGGTGAAATTCGCCAACGTCTGACAGTTAAAAGACAGCAACAGGATCAGGCCCTTAAGCTTCGCCGGGAACGACTTTTGCCCAACTGCTTGATTTGCGGTGCCCCGGTGTTGGAACAGAACACAGCCTATTTCTTTTGTGAAACATCCGATGGCCAAATCAGTGGTTTTCTGGAAGAGAGCTGTTTTTCAGACCTGATTTTTCGTTACTTCTATCGTTCGCAAAAGGAGATTTCGCCGAGCAATCCGTTACGGGAGCTTTTTCGGGAATCGGCTCAACGTTCCTATTTTGTCATGCGCCTGGCAGCGGCCAGTAACGGTTTTGAAAAGTCCAGCCTCGCTTTTCATCGGTATGATGACGAAGGGCTGGAAATTTCCCAGAAAACCATCGAAATCAAGGAATTTAAAACCCGCTTTTTGCATCGTGAAAAGACCAAGCTCTATCGCTTGATCGAAGCGACATTCCTTGCTGAACAGGTAGCGCAAGACTCTTTTCTGCTCATCCGCAGAGTGGATTCATTCGCGGCCAGCGGCATGTTGCTTGACGAACATCGTGCGGCGTTTCAGCAGACCATGACCAGCGTTGCAAACAAGCTGCGCTGATTTAAACAGCCGCTAGCCTCCCTTACCCACTGTTCGGCCTTTGCCTTGTGTCAATAGTTGCGACACCGGCACCACCTCGATCCCTTGCTGGCGCAGAACCTCGGCTTCCTGCCGCAATGCCGCTAGCGTTTCTGGATAGGGATGGCAGATACCGACCGCAGAACCCCTCCGCCGGGCCATTCCCGCCAGCTTGCGAATCTCGCGCGCGATGGCCGGGACCTCCCGCACATTGTCCAGAAACACATCCCGCAAAGTTGTTGGTACTCCGATTCGACAAGCTTCCTTAGCTGCTATTGAAGCGGCACTGGTACGGCTATCGACAAAGAACAAGCCTCGCTCCTGCAAAACCTCCAGCACCGCAGTCATGGAATCCGCCTGCTCGGTCAGACGTGAGCCCATGTGATTATTGCAGCCAACCACATAAGGCATGCCATCGAGCCATTTTCGCAATTGATTCTGCAATTCAGCAGAATCCATGGACTGTAACAAGGCAGAAGGTCCGGGATCGATAGCAGGATAGCCCCGCGGCTCCATAGGGATATGCAACATCACTTCGTGGCCGTGCTGATGTGCCAACCGGGCCACTGAAGTCGCCTGAGTGGCATAGGGCAGAATAGCAAAGGTGACCGGCAATTGAATATCAATAAGGCTTTTAGCCGATCGATTATCGTGACCGAGGTCGTCCATGATAATCGCGATGCGTGGCCGCACCGGAACCGGCACCAACTCTGCTACCTTGGAGGGATTAAAGTCGATAAGAAGCAACAATTGCTGGCGATAGCGTATGGCGATCTGGCCACCCGGCTGTCTACTCTCCACAAACAAATCGGTGGAAAGCTTGGCTAACCGACGCTGCAACTCTTTAAGATTCTTGCGCCCAGGCAGCGGCCCTCGAACCTCATAGCGTAGCAGGCCAGATCCAGAGGAAATTTGCAGCAAATCAAAAGAGATGCCCGCACGCCATAACATGCTGTCCAGTTCGAGCTGGACATCATCCATCGCTGGTACTTGAGCAATGGGCGTGAGCAGCGGTTTATGGCTTGAATGCCAGGATTGGCGCAGATGCCCAAGGACCACCAGACACAGGATCAGGAAGCCAGTCACGAACAGTGCTGCCAGCAGGACTCTTAACCGCTGGCCTGCTGCCCGCTGAGCCGGATTTTTACGCGGAACTGTTTTCCGCAGAGTTGTTCTCTTTTTGGCCATATGTGCTCATAAAAACAGGGGGATGAAAACATCCCCCCGGAATGAAAAACGTTATCCGATATGTACCCTCAGGCTGCCTTACCGTTCAAACCTTTGAGGATTTGCCAGCCTTTCAGAAGATCGAGAGCCCGTAGCAACTGATAGTCTTTCCTAGTTTTTTCGTCGAGGGTGAATTTAAGCTGCTTAGGTTCCTGGGCAGGGACGGCACTATCGGCCCCTGGAGAGTTAATGTGATTTGTCAGGTCTTTCTCTCTAAAGGCGCCAAATCCATTGATTTCTTTTATCTCCATAGGCTTGACCAAAATATCCGGAACAATGCCTTTTGCCTGAATAGAGGTTCCGTTTGGAGTGAAATATCGAGCGGTGGTCAGGCGCAGACCGGTATCATCATTCATGGGGATAATGGTCTGCACGGACCCTTTTCCGAAGCTCTGAGTGCCGAGAATAACCGCCCGTCCATTATCCTGCAGAGCGCCGGCAACGATTTCAGAGGCACTGGCACTGCCGCCGTTGATCAGTATCACAATGGGGTAGTCCGGTTCGGTGCCGGGACCATGAGCAGAAAAACGCATCTGACTCCCCTCTTCCCGACCTTCGGTATAAACGATCAGGCCTTGTTCCAAAAAGGTGTCGGAGACCTTGACCGCCTGGTCGAGCAATCCGCCGGGGTTGTTACGCAAATCGAGCACCAGGCCATCCAGGTCCCCTTTGTTTTGGACTTTGAGATCAGCGAGGGCTTTATTCAAATCGTCCTGGGTACGCTCCTGAAATTGGGCGATCCGGACATAACCGAACTTGTCCTCGAGGGTGCGCGCCTTAACACTTTTGACCTTGATGATCTCCCGCACAATCTCAAATTCCGTCGGTTTGGTAAAGGATTCGCGCATCACGGAAATTTTAACCTTGGTTCCTTTGCGGCCACGCATCAGTTTGACGGCCTCCATGATGGATATATCCTTGGTGAAACGATCCTCGATCTTTACGATCATGTCACCGGCCTGCAGGCCAACGCGATCGGCAGGAGTGCCCTCGATGGGCGAAACGACAGTTAAAAGGCCGTCACGAATGGTGATTTCTATCCCCAGGCCGCCGAATTCGCCGCTAGTATCTATTTTAAGCTCTTTATATACATCGGGGGGCATGAAAGATGAGTGCGGATCGAGAGAGGCCAACATGCCGTTCACCGCGCCATAAACTAACTCTTTCATATCAACCTCTTCGACATAACTGCGGCGAATGATCGATAGGACATCGGTAAAGAGTTGCAGTTCCTGATAGTTGTCTATTTCTTTGGCGGTCGCCGCGCGATCGGCGCGACTGGTAGCCAACCAACCGCACAACACCAGCATCAACATCAAAGCCAAAGCTGTCGGTCGCTTGCTCTTTTGCATTGAGTGGACTCCTGTAAAACGGTTAGGTGCGTGGCTTGAGCCACTTCAAAGGGTCAAGGGGGGTGCCGTGATGCCTGATTTCAAAGTAGATGCTATCGGCGTCTTCATAACCAGGATAGCCTAGCGGATCACCGGTGGTGACAGAATCGCCGACGCTTTTCTGCAGGCTACTGGCCTGAGCATAGAGGGTGTAGAAATTGTCACCGTGATCGACAATGATCATATTGCCATATCCACGAAATGTATTGGCGTAGATAACTGTACCACCCCATATTGCCTGAATGGCCTGGTTTCTGGACACGGTTATTTCGACACCCTGGCTGTCGTACAAAGTGCCGAGACCTGCTAAACGCCCGGTGCCGAAGGGCACCTTGATGCGACCTTTCAGCGGCCAAGCCAAGCGTCCCTTTTGCTTGGCAAATCCACCAGATGTCTGATTATACTTGCTGGCAGGAGCGGATTCAAGTCTTTTGACCAGCGCCGCAAGACGCGCACTCTTTTCTTTAAGAGTCGTCAATTCCCCGCTGATAGCACCTTGCCTTCGCTGCAACTTAGTCAGCAAACGCTTCTTCAGTCGACGTCCGGCGCGAAGGGTCTCGCGACTAATTTTGAGCTGCTCAATTTGTTGCTGACGTTGCTCACGCAGGGCTTCCAAGGCGACGAGTTCCTGAGCAAGAGCCTCCTGATCGTGGCGAAAGGAGGCCAATAGACTTCGATCGTGTTGCACCACCCGTTTAAATAGATGATAATCTGCAGCCATGGCAGCAGGCGACTGGTTGGCAAACAAGATCCGCATCAAACGCATCTGGCCACCCCGATAGATGGCGCCAAGACGCCGCGCAACAAGCTTCCGGCGCTGCCGACTCTGGGTCTGCAGGGTGGCAAGAGCCTTTTCCCTGCTGATCATGTCTGCCTTGAGGGACTTGAGATTGCTTGCGTGTTGCTCCTCCCGGGAGCGCAACCGGGTCAGTTGAGTCTGCACCCTCTCTAAGTCCTGTTGCAGGGCGCTCTTCTCATTCTGTCCCTGTTCCAGGCTAGCGGCAAGTTGATCAATGCGCTGCCTAATCTGTTCTAGCTCTTGGCGGTTGTCAGCAAGATTTTCTGCACAAAGAGCACCCGCAGGGGCCAGGATTGAAATCAACAACAGTAGCAATATGGATGGCAATTGAAAAAGGGACATTGTAGCCCTTTCTAAATTCGAACAAATTTGCGCAAAGACAAAACACTACCGATGAGTCCCAACATAATGCCGGTGGCAATTAGCAACAGCTGCTGTTGCCAGGCAAGAAAAACCACCTGACCACCACCAGAAACCAACAACAGGGATGCCAGTCCCCGCTGGAGAAAGATCTGAAACAGGGCGAAGGAACCCACGAGAGCAATAACCGCACCTATCGCACCGTGTAAAGCGCCTTCAAGCAAAAAAGGGGTCTTGATGAATAAAGAGGTCGCGCCGACCAAAGACATAATTTCTAACTCGTCGCGGCGGGCATAAAGAGTGAGTTTAATGGTATTGCTAACAATGAAAAGCGCGGCAAACAGCAAAAACGCCCCGAGTACGCCACCACCTATGCGGAGCATGTCGAGAAAAGACTCGAACCGTTCCAACCAATCCTGGCCGTAGCTAAACTCGGAAAAATCAGGATTTTGCTTAAGCCGTGCAACCACCGCTTCGGCCGCCTTGCGACTACGATGCTCTGCTTTAAAGGAAATTTCCAGGGAAGCGGGTAGAATTTCAGGGCCAAACCCTTCCAAAAGGTCGGAATCTGGGCCTAGCCGTTTACTAAAACGGCGCATGGCCTCTTCTCGATCAACATAACTGACACGAGCCACCTCCGGCATATTTTCAATCAGTTTTCGCCAATTGTTGAGTCGCGTTGGTTGTGGCGCATTATCCAGATAAGCAACTACCTGAATATCTTCACTCCAGTGGGCAGCCAACAACTGGACATTAATCACAATCAAGGCAAAAAAAGTGAGAATCGTCAAGGCCACAGCCACGGTACCGATAGCGGCACTGCAAAGAACAGGACTCTGCCGGATATTTCGTAAAACACGACGGCATAAATAGACTGTCTGATCTAACACCGCTTCCTCCCCTTACCTTCTAGTAACGACCTGAGAGTCCCATCGCTCTGAGATTATATACTCTCAGCAAACCAGCCCCTTCAAGGGGTGAAATCTTCCACCAGTTGTCCCTGATCCAAGGCAATCACACGGCGCGGAAATCGGCGGATCATTTCGCGATTGTGGGTGGCCAGTAAGACGGTCGTGCCACGGGCATTGGCGCCCTTGAAAAGATCAAAAATGTCGAGTGTCACGTCAATATCCAGATTGCCGGTCGGTTCATCCGCCAGCAGTATGAGAGGATCGATGACCAAGGCTCGTGCTATGGCGACCCGCTGCTGCTCACCACCGGAAAGTTGTAGCGGGTATTTATGCAATTTGCCATGCAAGCCCACGTGCTTCAGGGTTTGATAGACCTTGTTGCTGATTTCGTAACGCTTCTTGCCTTGAACTTCCAGTGGAAAAGCGACATTTTCGAAAAGAGTACGGCTCTCGAGCAATTTGAAATCCTGAAACACAATTCCGGTACGACGACGCAGGTAAGGAATGTGGCGAGTTCCCATGCGAGTGATATTCTGACCGTTGACCAGGATCTGGCCCCGATTCGGTTTCTCGGCACAATAGAGCAGTTTGAGCAGTGTTGATTTGCCAGCTCCTGACGGCCCGGTAATATAGACAAAATCCCCCTTGGGGATCTTTAAATTAAGGTTGTGTAGCGCCGAAGAAGAGTCTTTTTGATAAGATTTACAGACATTGTAAAGCTGAATCATAACCGATCACCTTCTTAATAAAAAACCATCCGCAACAACAGATATTTACAGGAATAGAAGATCTTCTGTAGCAATCGATACGAGCAAGGGGACGGCACCATCCGTTGCAATGATGTACCACGTTCTCTTGTAGCAGGTAAAGGGAATCAACAAGATTTTCTTGGCTGTTTTAACGTTCAAAACATCATAAGGTTTAGGCATTGAAATGAAATAAAAAAGGCAACCCTTTTGATAAGGATTGCCTTTTTTATTTGTATGGCGGGGCTGACGGGACTCGAACCCGCGACCTCCGGCGTGACAGGCCGATGTTGTAACCGACTCTACTACAGCCCCGCAAACGTACAATTTTTGGTGGGCGAAACAGGGCTCGAACCTGTGACCCTCGGCTTGTAAGGCCGATGCTCTCCCAACTGAGCTATTCGCCCGAAACTAAATGGCGGGGCTGACGGGACTCGAACCCGCGACCTCCGGCGTGACAGGCCGATGTTGTAACCGACTCTACTACAGCCCCGCAAACGTACAATTTTTGGTGGGCGAAAC